>JAGRHX010001512.1 GCA_020444775.1 Gammaproteobacteria bacterium | reverse complement strand
GGGTCAGGTCTTAAATCTGAAGTGCCCCATATTCGTGCGAGCGCGCTACGGATCACGGTCCAAAGGCACGCCACCCATTCTCGATTCAACCCTGAGGTCGAGGCCGAAACCGCCCCATGTGAACGGTCACGGGCTTGTCGAAGCAGCCCATCGCGAGGGTACCTGCGCCAGATCCGGGCAGTGCATGCCACCGCAGCCTGGTCCTCGGGCCTCGCTTTGGCCTGGGTGAGGGCGGTCCAAGTTCCTATGCTCGATGCTCGATCAGGTTCTCGCCGGCCTTTCGCGACTCGGACGCTCGTGGCGCCCTGCTCGAGTGCCACCGATGGCGGGCGGGCGGGACCACTCCGGCCGGAGGCCGATCCGCTCGATCGCGAGAGCAAAGCGCGGGTCGTGCCGGATCGGGTCCAGCCCCGGGTGCACGCCGGTGAACACAGTCATCGGGGCGCGCTCCCGGATCGCAATGTCGATCCAGGCGATCGCGGCATCGGCGTCGACCAGCGCCGCGTATCCGCGCGCGATCTCCCATGCGCAGACATGTCGTTCCTTGCGTCCGGCCGCGAGGTCGGCAAGCTCGCGCCGGGCCTCGTCGGCATGTCCGGTCGCCGCGTGCACCAGGGCAGAGGTTTCGCGCACACGCGGCTGTCCGGGCGCCTCTGCGAGCGCACGGGCGGCATGCACGCAGGCCGCTGCACCGTGCCCGGCAAGCGCCAGGGCCTCGGCCAGCCGTACCCGGGCCGGCGCGAAGTGCTCGTCCATTTCGAGCGTTTCCTCGAACTGGTGCACGGCCTCATCCAGTCGCCCACTGAAGATCAGAAAGTCGCCGAGGTTCATGGCCAGCCCGATGTCGAAGGGGCTCAGCCGTACCGCCGAACGGATGTGCGCGAGCCCACGGTCGAAGTCGCCGCGCGTCATCAACAGGTCGCCGTAGGCGAGGTGCGCGGTCGTATAGCTCGGGTTGGCGGCGAGCGCGCGCACGAAGGCCTGCTCGGCGCCGGCGAAATCCCAGTCGAAGAACAGGCGCATCGCACCCAGCGCGGTCAGCACTTCGGGCCCTTCAGGGTCGAGGGCCAGTGCGCGGGCATGGTGCTCGCGGGCCGCTGCGGCCGCCCGCAGCGGCGGCGCGATTCCATACAGCGCCAGCACGATCTGGCAATCGGCCAGGCCACAATGCGCGGGTGCGAAGTCCGGTGCCTGCAAGACGCAGGCCGCAAACGCCTCTGCCGATTTGTGCAGCCCGCCCGGACCCCGCTGCGCCCAGAAGAAGCGACCCTTGAGGTAGTGCTGCAGCGCACTTTCACCGATCGATACTCGACGCGCCAGGCGGGCTGTCTCGGCCGGCAGCAGCCGGACACTCACCGCATCGGCGATGGACTTCGCGATCCCGCCCAGCAGCGTCAAGAGGTCGCGCAGCTCGAGCGTGGACGTGTGCGTCCAGGTGTTCGCCTCGTGGTGGGCCTCGATCAACCGGGCGACCACCTGGATCCGGCTGCCCTCGCATCGCACCGACCCTTCGACGACGTAGTCGACCGCTAGCTCGG
>JAGRHX010000169.1 GCA_020444775.1 Gammaproteobacteria bacterium | reverse complement strand
ATGGCCGAAGACGAGGGCATGGTCCTGGTCGGGCGGCCGCGCAGGTTGTTCCACGGGAGCACCGAGCTGGTGCCATTCAGCTCGGCGGTGCTGGACACCGCCGCCGACACACAGGATCAGATCGCGTTGGAGCAGCAGCTCGAGCCGATGCGTCTGACCGGCAATCGAGTCAGAGGCTAGCCGCATGCCATCCGCGAGCGTTGCTACCGCCGGTACCCGGATCTGGATCTCCGGCCGCGTGCGAGCCATGGGCTGGAGCTGGATGCGTGCCGGTGTCGCGGTGTTGCTCGTGGTGCTCTTGAGCGTCGGGCTATGGGCCATCCAGCTCACGCTCGAGCAATCGCTGCAGCGAACCATCGTCGAACCCTACGATCTGGCACTGGCCGAGCTCGACCATCGGCTGGAGCTGTCCAGCAACATGGGCACGCATCTGGCTGATTCCTCCGGTGTCAACCGGGACCTGTATCGGACCATGGAGATCATGCGCAGCCTGCGCGGCGGATCGGGGCGACCGGACGAGCAGCCGTCCATCGTGCTTGCCGCCCCGGACGGTGCGATCATCGATGTTGCCCCGATTCATCTCGGCGAGGGGCTGGCGCGTGCCATGATCGACGAGGTGCTCGGTAGCTCCATCGCCACGCGAACCCTGGGTGACTACGTGCAACGGGGCGACCTCGATGGGCGTATCCTGAGCGCGCGTCCGGTCTATCGCGAGGACGTGCTCAAGGGATGGCTGATCTCGGCGATCCCCAAGCACGGCCTGATGCGGGTCAGCGAACAATTCTCCAGCGCCTCGACCGAATCACGTCTGCGGGTCTGGTGGCCTGCCGCGTTGGTCATCCTCTCGGTGGTGATGACGGTGGGTTTGAGTGCCAGCGCATCCGGCCGGCGATTCAGCGTTGGTATGTTCCTGTCGATTGCGGTGCTGGTCGGCACCCACCTGATGTTCGTGCTGAGCGTCGCGTCCAACTATCAAACGGCTGCCCGCGACAGCTCGATGCACGCGGCCAACGCGGTGCTGTGGCAGGCGCAGTCCGATCTGGAGCGGATTCATCAGCGCGGTTTCGCGGTCGAGACCTTGAAGTTCGAGCGTCTCGCCTGGTCTCGGACCGCGCATCAGCTACGTGGCTTCACCGACCTCAGGGTAAGCGATGGCAGAGGACGCTTGCTCTATTCGGCTGCCCTGAGCGCGGCGCGCGCGGGCGAGGCCGAGCTGGACCCGGCCGAGCGTGACGCGGCGATGCTCAGCGGGCTGACCGCACCTGTGCTGAGTCCGGACTGCTGCAAGAGCCTCCGGCGCAGTGTCGGTGAAGGTGCCGAGTCCATCCATATCGAGTTGATTCTGAAGACCCCGGAGCCAGGGACCTATCTGAAAGAGCTGCTTCGTGATCTGTTGAGCTCGATCATGGTCCTGGGCACCTTGTTCACCGAGGCCATCCTGGTGGCCGCCGCGGTGCTGGCCCGTGGGCGGCCGGCCAGCGGAGCGGTGGTCGAGCAGCCCGAGGCGCGTACCGGCACGGACGCGGCCGCATGCCTGTTCATCCGGACCTTGTTCTTCCTGCTGATGCTCGGGATCGATCTCTCGATCTCGTTCATTCCGCTGCACATGGAGCGCATGTTCGATCCGAGCTTGGGGATGTCGCGTGGACTGATGATGGGACTGCCCATCTCGGCAGAGTTCTTGTTCGTGGGGATTGCCCTCGCGACCTCCGGGTTCTGGATAGACCGGG
>JAGRHX010001511.1 GCA_020444775.1 Gammaproteobacteria bacterium | reverse complement strand
TTCGGGGCCTCGCCCCGTCGAGGCCGGCAGGCCCTTGGGACCCGAAGGCGGCGGCGACGGCAGACCCGGTGTGCGTCGCTCCTCGACGGAACCATCCCCATCTGCCGGTAATGCCTGAGCCTGAGGGTTCCTCAGCCGCAAGCACGGGCGAAATTCATGCCACGCACAGCCAGGCCGCGTCACAGGCGATTCGCGATTGCTCCGGGTCCGTCGATCGACCGGGACACACCCGCACGGCCGGGATCGTGTATTGCTCGGCGCTTTCCAGCGGCACGTAGGGCGCATGACACGAGAGCAGGAGCAGCGGCTCGTCACCTGTGCTGAAGGTATGCACCGTTCCGCGGCTGAACATGAGCACATCCGACGCCCGGACGGGAACATGTCGGATCGTTTCGCCGGTAAAGTCGCCGACCGCTTCGCTGGAAACGTGAAAGAGGCCCCGTCCGGAGACGACGTAGATGAAACGCTCCGAATCTTCGTGCGCGTGCATGGGCAGATCGCACGCGCCCGCCTCGAACCGCAAAATCAGCATGGCGTCATCGCGCTCAGGTGCGATGAGCACCCGGCTCTCCAAGACCGCCCCGGCCACGTTGTCGCATTCTTCAAAGGGCGCGACGAGCGGGTTGGGGAAGGCCTGCCGAAGGCGCTCATACAGGTGCGTAAACGAAACGCCTGGCCCTGTGCCGCGAACCCGCCCGAACAGCGCAACCCTGGCCGGCAGTTGCCGCGTCTCGACGCGGGCGCGCAGCTGCTCCACGTATCTCGCGGCCGTATCCAGCAGCCGTTCGAGCAGCTTGGGACCCGCCAGCCGATGAGACTGCGCGTCGCCCAACGTAACCGAATCGAGTGTCAGTGCTGTTTCCGAACCCGGCATATCCGCCTCCTTTCCAGCGATGTACCACTTATCGGGTGTAGAAGATCGTACACCCAATGAGTGTGATTTCAAGCGGTGAAATCATGACGGCCAAAGAAATCAAGCGCTGGGTGGGCGATCGCATCCGCAAGCTCCGCGAGGCCAAGGGCTGGTCGCAGGAGGAGCTGGGCTTCAAATCCGGACTGCACCGCAACTACGTGGGACGCATCGAACGCGGGGAGCAGAACGTGGCCGTCGTGAACCTGGCCAAGCTGGCCAAGGCGCTGGGCGTGCGTCCCTCGGAGTTGCTGCCGTAGCTTGCGTCTGGAGCGAGATTCGTGCTACGTCCGGCTGCAACCCCTGAGGATGTCGTCCCATGCAGTATGCCAGCCCGACACCCATCGCGGAGCGTGAAAACGATGAGATCAAGATCCTTACGGAGGAATATCGCGCGATGTATTCACTCGCGCTGTTCCGGCTGGGAGCGCTCGATCGGCGCGTGCCGGCTACGGCCGCGACGTTGGGGGCCTTTCTTGGAAGTGTCGCGGTACTGCCCGGTCCCAGCCGCGAGATCGTGCTGGTCGGCGTGCCGCTGGCGGCGATTTGGCTGGTGCGAATCACCATCAACCACGCCCGCTCCTTTGAGGATGCGTTGCGGCGCATCGAATGGATTGAACAGCGCATCAACCTGCATCTGCGCGCGGAGGTGCTCGGGTTTCAAAGCCGGCATCCGAGCCGGGGACACGCGGTGGGCGGCCGAACCGGGCGTGAGAGCATCTCGGCCGTGCTGGCTGCGGCGATCCTATTGGTCACCGCCTGCTGGCGTGTGTTCGAACGCACCCTGGCGGCCGGCGCGGCCGAAGCCTGGGCCTATCGATTATTCGTCGCGGTGCTGGTTGTCTACTTGGGAGCGGTGGTCGTCGCGCTGCGGTGCTACCGCTACGAGCCGCGATCGCGACTCCATGACGAAACTCCGCGGATCCTCCGATGTGCAACCCAAGATTGATGGCTCACGGGCGGATCGGATCGGGCGGCGGCTTCAACTTGCGGCGCATGACATCGCTGCGCCATTCTTGGAGCCTCCCGAGCCTCTGCTTCTCCGACTTCGTGAGCGAGTCGCCCTTGGCCTTCAGCATGCCGA
>JAGRHX010000168.1 GCA_020444775.1 Gammaproteobacteria bacterium | reverse complement strand
GCCAACCTGCGCGAGGAGATGCGCTTCGAGATTCGACGTCTGCACGATGAGTTTCGAATCACGACCGTTTACGTGACGCACGACCAGGGCGAGGCGATGGTGACCTCGGATCGCATTGCCGTCATGAACGCGGGGAAGATCGAGCAGATCGATGCGCCGTACACGCTGTACAACCGGCCGCGGAGTCGCTTCGTCGCCGGCTTCATCGGTCGCACCAACTTTCTCGAGGCCGATCGCGCCGGCGACAGCATCGGCTTCGACGGCTTCTCCATGAACGCACGCCAATTCAACGGCGCCCTGGACGGCGCCTCGGGCAGCGGCAAGCTGCTGTTCTCACTACGGCCCCAGAGCATGAAGCTGGAGAAGAGACAGTCCGACACGCCGCCCGCGACCAGTGCCGGCGAGCCGCTGGTGCAGAGTCACGTGGTGAGCCGGGCCTATCTGGGCGAGTTCTGGGATTACATGGTCCGCCCACAAGGCAGTGGGTTGGAGCTACGGGTGTCGGCCTCGCCGCACGAGATCTTCGACATCGGCGAGGATGTCTGGTTGAAGTTCGATCCCGCGCAGATGGCCGTACTGACCTGAGAGCCTGTGGGGGGAGCCGGACGCGGCGAACTGATCTGCGGACATGCAACCGTCACCGCCCCGGCTTCGGGCAGGACCCGGCGACGGGTCCGTGGCCCTGAAGCTTCGGGATCAGACCCCCGTGGCGCGAACCTCCAGACCACCAGCAGGATCACATCGATCAGCCTTGCCATCCTCGTACGCATCCACCGCTGTGATCTTGCCCCCATGCCCTCGAACGAGGACTGGATCGAGTCCGCCAGCCCCTTACCATGATCGATGTTGGTGTAGGTGAGCGCCGCACGCTCGATACCGCTGGCATCGAGGATGCCGGCGATGATCTGGCCCTGACGCGCATCGGATGGCGCAGTGCGGTTGGCCCCTGCGGCCAACGTAGCTGCGCGGCGCGCCGGCCGTCCGCCCTCCGGCGACCAGCGTGTAGCGACTCCTTACCTGTGTGTCGACGGCCCCTTCACCGATACGCTTTGCAGGTCCTCTCAATCCACGTACACTCGTTCGACACGCAGGCGTAGCGGCTCGCTGCGCGCCAGCAGCCCGGCCTCACTCCGCAGTCAGGGTCGGACGTCGCGCACGGGTGTCCCTGCGTCTTCCCGGTGCATCATCCGGGTCAACCCTCCGCGTCGATCTCGAGGGAGGTGTCGTGCATGGGCTACTCATTGGCCGATCTCGTCGATCTGGAGCGCTATCCGATCGACGATCTGAACGGGCGTGGCGCCGGCCTGGTGGCCTCGTGCATTCGCGCAATCCGCGAGACCGCGATCTGTCACCTGCCGGGCTTCGTGCGCGCCGAGGCCATCGATATCATTCGGGACGAAGCCCTCGCCCAGCACCCGCGTACCTATTGGAACAGCGGACAGCGCCGCGCCTACTCCTGGCGCGACCCCGCGGAGCATCCGCCCGGTCATCCTGTCGGGATGAGCACACCAAACTCGATCGGCACGATTACCACCGACGCTTTCACGACCGATTCCGCCTTCGTCTCGCTGTTCAACCTGCCCGAGCTCACTGCCTTCCTGCGTGCCGCTCTGAATGAGCCGGATCTGCACCCGGTTGCCTGCCCTTATCTCGCCGCCAACATCAAGGTCATGCGTCAGGGCTGCCAGCACGCCTGGCACTTCGATCAGAACGTCAGCGCCGTGACCTTCATGATCCAGAACGCACGACGGGGTGGGCACTACGAGTACGTGCCGTTCCTGCGCGACGAAGACGACGAGAACTACGATCGAGTCGGCCAGCTGCTCAGCGGCGATCCCACCGGGGTGAAGCGCGAGCCACTGTTGCCGGGCAGCTTCTGCCTGTTTCGCGGACGCCGCTCGATTCATCGTGTCACAGAGGTCGTCGAGGGCGATCCGGATCGGCTGCTCGCCGTGTTCAGCTATCACACGGTGGAGAACCACCGCTATCGCGACAGCACCATGCACGCGGTGCTCGGCCGACTACCGGACGGTTACGTTGCAAGGTCGTGAGTCCGTCGGGGCGTCCTCGTCACGGAGCGTCGCCCCCCGGAAGAGGCCAGCGCATCCGGAATCGGCACAGTCAAGCCTCAGA
>JAGRHX010000167.1 GCA_020444775.1 Gammaproteobacteria bacterium | reverse complement strand
CAGCTCGCCGGCGATCTCCGAGCGGGTGCCCAACGAGCCGGCGGCAATCCAGCCGCGCGACAGCTCTTCGCTGACCACGCACATGGCCAGCTTGCCCAGACCGAAGCCGCCGTATTCGCTGTCGATGGTGACGCCGAACACGCCCAGCTCGGCCATCGCCCCGACCACCTCGTCGGGGATAAGCGCATCGTCCAGGTGCCACTGATGGGCGCCCGGCTTGACCCGCTCGTTGGCGAAGCGGCGGAACTGATCGCGAATCATGTCCAGGGTCTCTTCACCCAGGCTCTCGGCGATCGCGCCGTCGTTGCGCACGTGCTCGACCAGCGCCGCGCGGTGCTGCTCGCTGTTGCCATGGTCCAGGAACCAGGCCACCGCCTCGTCGGCTTCCAGCGCCGCGGCCGCGGCCGCGAGGCCCAGCTCGCGCGGGCGCAGGATCTCGTTCTGACTCATCGGCAGACCGCCGGTCAGCTGGCCCAGGTACTCGCCGAAGCCGATGGCCAGGATCAGCGTCTCGCCATCGCCGGCGTCGCCGCTGGCCTGCAGCCCGACATACCACTCGCTGCTCGCCGCCAGCGCCTCCACGGTGGTCGCGATCCAGGCCAGACCATGCAGGATCCGCTGGTTTCGGTTCGCCGCCCGGGCATCGACACGGCCCCCGTCGAGGACCCGTTGCCCGGCCGCCGCCCGCGCCTGGGCCTCGTACTCGCGGGCCGCCGCCAGCGCCTGCCGGCAGCGTCTGCTCAGCGTGTCCGCCGCGGGCAACGTCGCGCCTGCTTCGGTGGTCGTGCTCATCGCTGGTTCTCCTCGGCGCCGGCGACCAGGCCCTGGTCGTGCAGGCGCGCAATCTCGTGCTCCGGCAGGTCGAGCACCTCGGCCAGGATCTGGTCGGTGTGCTCACCCAGACGCGGGGCGGGCTGAATGCCGGCTCTGGAGCGGCCTTCGAAGGTGGCGCTGGCGCCTGGGGTGGGATAGCGCAGGCCGCTGGGATGCTGCACCGACTCGAACAGCGGACTCGCCAGGGTCCCGCTGTCGTCCGACTCGAGCGCCTGCTGCAGCGTGTGGTAGGGCCCCCAGCAGACCCCGTTGGCGTCGAACTCGGGCTTCAGCTCGTCCAGACGACGGCTGCCCAGCGCGGTCGCCACCAGCGCGTTGAGCCGCTCGCGGTGCGCAAAGCGCAGCCCCTCGTCATCGCTGAGGCTGGCGCCGATCTCTCTCTCGACGGCGCGCACCGCCTCGCCGAGGCCGAGCACCTTGACCAGCCCGGTCCACTGCCGGCTGGTCAGCGCCACCAGCATGATCCGCTGGCCGTCGCCGGTCACGAAGTCGCGGCCGAAGGCGCCGAACAGGTCGTTGCCCAGGCGCGGCCGATCCGCGCCGCTGTGCATCACCTCGGCGATCTGACCCAGATGGCCCATGGTCGCGAAGGCGACGTCACCGAGCGGCACGCGGATCTCGCTGCCCTCGCCGCTCAGCCGGCGATGCCGTTCGGCGGCGAGCAACGCCATTGCCGCGTAGGTGCCGGTGACCAGGTCCCAGGCCGGCAGCACATGGTTGACCGGCGCGTCCTCGAGTGACTGCGGTCCGGTCATGTAGGGCACCCCGACCGCGGCGTTCACGGTGTAGTCGAGCGCCGTGGTGCCGTCGAACCAGCCCATCACCCGGACCGTGATGATGTCCTCACGCTGGGCCTTGAGGTTCTCGTGCGAGAAGAAGCCGCGGACCGGGAAGTTGGTCACCACCAGACCCGCGTTCTCGCCCGGCGCGGTGGCCAGACGCACGGCCAGCTCGCGACCTTCGGGGCGGCGCAGGTCCAGGGCAATGGATTTCTTGCCCTTGTTGAGCCCCTCCCAGTAGAGACTGGGGCCGTCCTCGATGCGCGGCCAGCGATGGAAGTCCGGGCCGCCGCCGATCGCATCGAAGCGTATGACATCGGCGCCGAGCTGGTGCAGGTGGAGCGCGCACGAGGGGGCCGCGATGAAGGAGGCGCCCTCGACGATTCTTAGGCCTTTGAGAATGGGATACATCGGACGTGTGATCGCCTGGCTGATTGTTCCGGGGAGCCGTGAAGGCCGTGCCGGAAGATGGAACGGGCGTGACGCCGGCCGCGCCGGTCCGGTGGCTTGCTTCGCCTCGGCGGACTGGTGCGCGGCTCGGCGGTCGGGAGCTGCAATGATACGTAAAAGCGCGCTGGGGATGAGCCCGGGAGATACCCCCGGGATGAGGGCGAGCGCGACGACCGGTCCTCAGTCCACCAGCGCCTGGTAGACACGGGTGCGCAGCTCGCGCCGGATGGGGTAGGTGGAGGAGGGCATCAGCTGGGTGAAGAAGACCACGAACAGCGACTCCTGCGGGTCCAGCCAGAAGAAGGTCGAGGCCGCGCCGCCCCAATGGTGCTCGCCGGTCGAGGTCACCATGCTGGCCTTCACCGGATCGGTGACGACCGCGAAGCCGAGCCCGAAGCCGATGCCGTCGTAGCTGGTCTCGCTCCACACGGGCTGGCCCATCGCCGCCATGTCGCGATTGTCCGGCAGGTGATTCAGCCGCATGTACTCGACCGTCTTGCGGCCGAGCAGACGGTTGCCGTCGAGGGTGCCGCGATCCAGCAGCATCTGACAGAAGCGGGCGTAGTCGCCGATGCTCGAGGTCAGGCCGCCACCGCCGGAGTACAGCGTCGGCGCGCGCAGGAACGGGCTTTGCCGCGAGCTCTCCTGCAGCTTCAGCCCGCTGGCGGTTGCGGTCCGCGCCGAGCGGGTGGTTCGACCCACGTTGCTCAGGTCCGCGCCCGAGCCCGGCGCATAGAGCGCCGCGAAGCGAGCGTGGTTCGGCTCGGCGACGTGAAAGCCGCTGTCGAGCATGCGCAGCGGCGCGAAGATGCGTTCGGCGAAGAACCCGGCAAGGCTTTGACCGGACCAGATTTCGACCAGCCGGCCGAGCACGTCGGTGGAGACGCCGTAGTTCCACTGGCTGCCCGGCTGGCAGAGCAGCGGCAGCCCGGCGAGCCGATCGACCAGCTCGGCCAGGGTGCAGTTGCTGCCGGGAAACTCGATGCCGGCCTCGCGGTAGGCGGCGTCGACGACGTTGGCCTGCATGAAGCCATAGGTCAGACCGGAGGTGTGGGTCATCAGCTGGCGCACGGTGATCGGCCGCGCCTGTGGCTCGGTGCGATCGAGGGGGGCGTCGCCACCCTGCCAGACCGGCGTATGGGTGAACGCCGGCAGGTAACGGGACACCGGGTCGTCGAGCTGGAAGGCGCCTTCCTCGTAGAGCATCATCGCCGCCACCGTGGTGACGGCCTTGGTCATCGAATAGATGCGGACGATGGTGTCCTCGGCGAAGTGCTTGCCCAGCTCGCGATCGGCCAGCCCGCAGGCATCGAGCAACGCCACGCGTCCGCGGCGGGCCACCAGCACGCTGGCGCCGGCCAGACGTTCGGAGTCGATCTGCTCGCGCAGCCAGCTGCTGACACGCGAGAGGCGTTGTGGTGAGAAGCCCGCGATGGCGGGATCGATCCGTTCCAACACGCGATTGTCCTGTGTCGTTGCATGAGGATCCCGGTGGCGGATGAAAGACGCGACCAGGGCCGTGTGCCGTCTCGGACCGCGCCGTGCCGGCCGGTTCGGACCGCGGCATTTCACACGCATCGCGAAGACCCGATCAAGCCGTCGGCCCGCGGCGGGCGTGAGACGAGATCGGTGGGCTCAGACGCCGCGGCCCGGACCTCGTTGCACGACGATCGTCGCGGCAAGGATGATCAGCACGCCGAGCAAGGTGCTGAGATCCGGTATCCCGTGTCCGCCCAGCCATTCGAGCATCACCACCAGCAGAGGGGTGAGGTAGGTGTAGGCGGCGACCCGTGTGGGTCCCAGCCGCGGAGTCGCGTGCTGCTGGATGTAGAAGGTCAGCAAGGTGGTGAACACCGCAAGGTAGACGATACCCGCGTAGACGTCGAACTCCACCTGTTGCCAGTCAAGACGCACGATCGCGACGTTGTTGATCAGCGCCAGCCACAGCGTACCGGTCGCCAGCACCCACAGCGACATCACCGCCGCCGGCTCGCCACGGTGAAACA
Source organism: Gammaproteobacteria bacterium (assembly GCA_020444775.1). The sequence continues at coordinate 11,966 of JAGRHX010000167.1, read as the reverse complement.
GGCTGATGAGCGGGGTGTACAGACCCATCGACAGACAGCCGAGGAAGAAGATCAGGTCACCGCTGCCAATCTGCAGCGCCGCGGCGCGCGCCGGATCGCCGCGGAACACCACCCAGAGCGCGCCGACCAGGCCAAAGCCCAGCGCAACAAGCTGCCGGGTCCTGAGCCGCTCGCGGACCAACAGCACGGCGTAGACCGCGGAGATGCCTGGCACCAGGGTATGGATCGCCGCCGCGTTGATCGGCTCGGTGTAGCGCAGGGCCACGAACATCGCCCAGAAGAAGCCGATGATGCTCGCGCTGATCGCCGAATAGCGCAGCAAGGCGGCGGCCGACGGCAGGCTCAGGCCGTGACGCCAATGGACGAACGGTGCCAGCAGCAAGGTGGCGATCGCGAAGCGCAGCCAGATCAACAGCAACGGCTCCATGCCGTGCGTGATCGCGGCGCCGACGGTGAAGGAGGTGGCCACCAGCACCCTGGACAGCAACACCTGGGCGTGCACGCGGGCGTGAGGCGATACGTTCAAGCGCCAGATACCCGAGCGCCAGATACCCGAGCGCCAGATACCCGAGCGCCAGATACCTGAGTGCCAGATAGCGGCGTGTCGAATGGATCTTGTGCGTGCAGATCGCGCATCATCTTCGCCTGCGGATGAAACCGGGATGGTAACTTGGAAAGCTTCGACTACGTGATCGTCGGCGCCGGCGCGGCCGGCTGTGTGCTCGCCAATCGCCTCGGCCAGGAGCCGGGCGTCAGCATCTGCGTGCTCGAGGCCGGTGGACGCGATTCACATCCCTACATCCGTATTCCCGCCGGTTTCGTCAAGACCCTGTACGGCGATCGGCTCACCTGGTCGTTCATGACCGCGCCCGGCGACGGCATCGCCGGGCGGCAGATCCGCATGCCGCAGGGCAAGGTGCTGGGCGGCTCCAGCTCGGTCAACGGCATGGTCTACAACCGTGGCCAACGAGCAGACTTCGATACCTGGGCGCAATACGGCAACCGTGGCTGGGGCTTCGAAGATCTGCTGCCGTACTTCAAACGCTCGGAGCGACGCATCGGAGTCGCTGACCAGCGGCTGCGTGGCGTCGAGGGCGAGACACCGATCACCGATTGCGACTGGCTTAATCCGCTGTGTGAGGCCTTCATCGCGGCGGCCGGGTCGCTGGGCATCCCACGCAATCCCGATTACAACGCCGGCACCCAGTTCGGCGCCGGCTACTATCAACGTTTCATCCATCGCGGCCGACGGGTCAGCGCCGCAGATGCGTTCCTGCGCCCGGCCCTGCGGCGTGGCGGGGTGGTGGTACGTGACAACGCCCAGGTATCGCGTATCGAGTTCGACGGGCTACGCGCGACCGGTCTGCGCTACCGCCGTGGCGATGGCGAGGAGCAGCTCGTGCAGGCACGCCGTGAGGTGCTGCTGTGCGCGGGCGCCGCCAACTCACCGAAGCTGCTGCAGCTTTCCGGGGTGGGCTCGCCGGCACTGCTCGGCGAGCTCGGCATAACGGTCAAGCATCCGCTGTCGGGGGTGGGCGAGAACCTGCGCGATCACTACTCGGCGCGGATGGTGGCCCGCGCCAGGAACGTCAGGACCATCAACGAGTACGCGCGTTGGCCGCGCTTGCCCGTGCAGTTCGCGCGCTGGCTGATGGGCCGGCCCAGCGTGCTCGGCCTCAGTCCCTCGGTGGCCTATGTGCACGGTAAGTCGCATCCGGATCTGGAGGATGCCGACCTACGCATCCTGTTCACGCCGGGCAGCTACAAGGAAGGACGAACCTATGTGCTGGACGATTATCCCGGCATGACCTGTGGCGCGGCGCAGCCGCGCCCGGAGAGCACCGGTTTCGTCCGGATCAGCTCACCCGACCCCGCCGATCCGCCGATCATCCAGCCGAATTATCTGACCGCCGAGATCGACCAGCAGATCACCTTGATCGGTCTGCGCCTCGCGCGTCGCATCCTCAACGCGCCACCCATGGCGGCCTATCTGGACCACGAGACCCTGCCGGGGGCGAGCGCTACCAGCGATGACGAGCTGCTGGATTTCGCCCGCCGCAACGGCAATACCGGCTATCACCTGGTCGGCACCTGCCGCATGGGCCCGGCCCACGACCAGCGCTCGGTGGTCGACGACGAGCTACGCGTGCATGGTATCGAAAGGCTACGGGTGGTCGACGCCTCGATCATGCCGATGCTGCCGTCGGCCAACACCTATGCCTCGACCCTGGCGATCGCCGAGAAGGCGGCTGACCTGATCCGCGGCATACCGGCGCCTGGGCTGGACGCGGCCTGAACGGCTCGGTCATCGCTCGGCCTTCGATCAGATGTCGTCTGGTGCCATGATCCGGACCACGCCGGCCCGGGGGTCCACCGCCAGTCGATCGCCGCTGGCGATCTCGCCGGTGATGTCGAGCTCGAAGCGGTCCATCAAGCACAGCTTCGCAAACGCCGCGCCCTGCGCCATCACCGGATTGGCATCGTTCAGCAGCAGCGCCAGCGGTGCCTTGCCCTGTTCAACCATCTCACGCAGCATCCAGGCCGAGGCGACTCCGCCCTTGGCGGCGTTCAGCACCAGGATACGACCCACGTAGCTCTGCCCGAACAGCGCGTGCCCGGGTCTTGAGAATACGCCTTGCTCGCGATCGAGGTCATAGCGCGCGCTGAAGTCGTCGCGCGCGGCCAGCGCGATGCCTGTTACCGCCGGGCCGATACCGGGGTGCGCGCGCAGCTGCCGGCTCATCGCGGCAGCACCCGGCCGGCGATCGCGGAGCGCACGCAGCGTTCGATGCTGCCCGGTGTAGGCTGGTAGCCGTAGCCGGCGCAGATGTTGCAGACCTTGACCGAGTGCGACATGAGCCGGTTCCAGCCGTGCACCGTCCTCATCTCCCGGGCGAAGGTGGCGAAGAAGTCGTGGCCGTGAAGGAGCACGGCGCCGGCCCGCTCGAGGCCATCGGCGATGCCGATCCGTGCCGCGGCCTGCTTGATTTCCAATGGCGCGTAGACGAGCAATGTGGTGTCCGGGTGTACCCGCTGTCCCTCGAGCAGGGCGGCGATCTCGACCAGCTCGGTGATGCCGAGCTGCGGCGTGCACAGCGCCACCACGTCCAGCTGCTCGCCGGCTCCGCCCCAGTCCTCCAGGAAGGTATCGACGCGATCCTGATCGATGACCTCGGCCGCTGGCGGTCGCCGTCCGCCGAAGCTGTCTTGCCAGTCGCGGGCTTCGGGGGTGACACCGACGATGTGGAACATCGCGATCGAGCCGTAGCTTGCGAGGTTCAATGCCAGGTGATTGAGTGCCAGTACCGACGGCCGTGGACCGCTGAGCTCGATCGCCGGCACTGACCAGTAGGAGTTGTGCGCGCGACCGATGATCGCGCCGATCGCGCCCCACTCGCTGATGTCCTCAGGGACGAAATCCACGCGCCAGGCAGCCGTCGCGACCCGTCGCTCGTCCAGATGAAAACCATAGCGTGGCACACGTCCGGTGAAGTACGCGGCCAGGGTCGACGGTCCCGCCTCGAAATTGCAGCGGGCACCGACCAGCGCGTTCATGTAGATGACCGACGGCGTGCCGGAGTAGCCGCAGGATTCGCCGAATGACGGTGCGGTGACCGAGTGGTCGTTGACGTAGGGATGGCTGGTGCAGACACCGAGTCGCGCCAGGGCTTGAACCACCTGCTCACTCTGCGCGGCCAGATCCCTGTCGGGCAGCAGGAATTGGAAGGCAGTGCGGTCGAAACCACGCAGGTCCGCGCTCGCGAAGGCCCTGGGTCGTCGCTCCTCGGGCGGCAACGCGGCGAGTTCCTCGATGAAGCGCACGCCGCTGTCGCCGATGGTCTCCCGGTCGGTGCTGATGTGGACCAGACGCACCGGCACGAAGTCCTCGGCGTCGAAGAAACGTCCGACCTCGAGCTGGTACTCCAGACCCCAACGCGCGGCCTCGCCGAGCCGTCCCTCGAGCATGGCTTGCTCGGTCGATGTCAGTCTCAAGACAAGGTCTCCACAAGGTCTCCAAGGTCTTCAACGAGGCGCTTCCCCGTATGCGCAGTGTAGCGTGCCCGGGCGCGAGCTGGAGTCAGATCGTTGACGCGCATCGCAGCTGCTGTAGATACTCGCGGGGCCTGTCGAAGCTGTACCCGGGAGCTGGAACGATGACCTTGACCGTGATGGCGCGCTGCAAGGACACGGGAAGACTGGGGATCGCGACCACCACGCGCTCGCTTGCGGTGGGCGCGCGGGTGCCGCACGTACGCTCCGGCAAGGGCGTGGTGGCGATCATGGCCATCGCCGACCAACGTCTGGGCAAGACCGCGTTGGGCCTGCTCGACGCCGGCTACAAGGCACCCGGCGTGGTGTCACAGCTGGTGATTGCGGATCCGAACCACGAATATCGCCAGCTCGGGGTCATCGACGCCGATGGCTTTGCCGCCGCGCGCACCGGTCAGCACAATCGCGACTGGGCCGGACACCACGTCCGCGACGGTTTCATCGCGTTGGGTAACGTGCTGGTCGGCGAGCACGTGCTCGATGCGATGGAGGCGGGTTTCAATCGCAGCCCCACGGCCGACCTCGAGGAGCGGCTCATGCAGGGGCTGGAGGCCGGGCGCGACGCCGGCGGCCAGCACGGCGGACAGAACTCCGCGGCCATCCTGGTCCATGCCGATCGCGACTATCCGCTGATCGACCTGCGCGTGGACATCCACGACGAGCCGGTGGCCGAGCTGAGGCGTGTCTTCGATCTGTTCATGAGCGCGCGTGACTATTACTGGCAGCGCCAGGTCGATCCGACCGTGAAGCCATTGTTCGAGGTCGTGCCCGACCGCGGATTCTGAGCCCGGTCCGGACCCGGATCCAAGATGCGGATCCGGGACGGGGCCAATCGGCCTTGTTCAGTCGCCGCGTAGCTCGGTCCAGCTCTCCGAGAAGGCCAGCGCGCAGGTGCTGAACGGGCGGCCTTCACGTTCACGTGGCCAGGGGCGGCCGGCCGCCTGCACGCCGTTCACCGTCAAGCGCGCGCTGGCCGCGGGTATGAGAATGGTGCAGACGCCATATGGACGTCCCGGTGGTGGCGCGGGCTGCGTGTGCACCAGCAGCGGATCGCCGATGTCGTGCCAGGTCATCTGGATCTCATGGTCGCGACTGCGTACCGTTTCGGTCCAGAAGTAGCGCGGATCCCCATGCTTGTCGAAGCTCGCCTCGACGACCGGAATCCCGGTATCGGCGGTGTCCGCGTTCAGCATGCCCTGTACCGTGTTCTGCAGCCAGCGCGCCAAAGCGATGTTGTCTGAATAGATCGCGAGCCGATCGGCGGTCAGCTCGCTCTTGATATAGAGAACGTGACCGGGGCCTGCTGGTGAGAACACGATACGCCAGAAGCTGGCATCGGTGCTGAACGCATCGCCGTCGTTGGCGCTCAGCCGGATGAAGGGATTCTCGCCGGTGAGTACGACCCGATTCTCGTCGACACTGGACATCGTTGCGGGCTCCTTGGATGGATTGAGACCAATGGATTGGGCCAATGGCCAATGGATTGGACCAATGGAATGTGACGGATGGATTACGAGACTGGCGCTGGTGGATGGACCCGATCCGGCCCGCCAGGCTCGTCTCGTGGCTGGCCATGTCCGCTATGTTGAACCTCGTACCGGGACCGGTACAACCCCACCTGGAGGTGGCACGCGTCGCTTTCCTATCCGGCGCGATCGTGTAGTCGATATACTGCCTGCAACGCCAGAATTGGCGGGTGCCGGAATCGGCATCCGCAAACACCGGCAGATGCGAAAACCGGGCGCCCTCGCTACCGAGCAACACGAGCCTCGAAAGGGTGACCCGCTGCTGGAGCCTCGGCGACATGTCCGTGCCCGATATCGAAGCTGATGTAGCCCGTGATGAGGCCGCTGATCCAGGTGGCGATGCGGGTGAGGATCTGGCCGAGCTGCTGCCGGCCGGACACATTCGCCCGCTGAACGCGGGCACCCTGATCCGCATGGCCTTGCCGATTGCAATGGTCATCATCATGGTGCTTGCCAGCGTCGGCATCAGCTACTGGTCATATGTGCTGCGTCGCGACGAGACACTGGCCCTGGCCGATGAGCTCATCGACGGGCTGGAGCATCGGATTCGCACCGAGGTTGAAAGCTATCTGGCGCCGGTTGGTCGTCTGGCGGGACTGTCCGTGGACCTGCTGGGAAGCGACGCACTGTCGCGGCAACGACGGACCTTCACCGAGCCCTACGCGCTCGGCGTGCTCGCCGGCAACGAGCAGGTTGCCATCTCCAGCTTCGCGGATCCGCACGGCAACTTCTTGATGTACGTGCGGCGTGAGGGCGGCGCTATCGACACCAAGCGCATCGAGCGGCTGGACACCGGCGTGCGCACCACCTGGGTTCGACGCAACGTGGACGGTGAGGTCGTGGCCGTGGAGCAGGTGCCAGACGATGGCTACGATCCGCGTACCAGACCGTGGTACCAGGGTGCGGTGCGCACTCAGCAGGTGTACTGGTCGGACGTCTATCTGTTCTTCTCATCCAAGCAGCCCGGCATCACCGTCTCGGTCCCGGTCCGCGAGCAGGGTGTGCTGCGCGCGGTATATGGACTCGATATCACCTTGGAAAGCCTGTCCGCGTTCCTCTCCAGTCTGGAGATCGGCAAGACCGGACGGGCCGTGATATTCGACGATCGGGGCCGCCTGGTCGCTCACCCGGACAGTGACAGGATGCTGCGCGAGAGCGCAGACGGGCTGCGAACGGCGCATGTGGACGAGATGCAGGACCCGGCGCTGGCCCATGCCTACGCGCGATTTCGCGTGCAGGGGCTCGGTCATCGCGTGCTGGAGGTGAATGGTGAGCACTATCTCAACAGCGCCGCGTCACTGGCCTCCGTGGTCGGCCGCGACTGGACTGTGATGCTGCTCGTCCCCGAGGCCGATTTCACCCAGGCGATCGTGCACAGCTTCAGACGTCAGCTACTGGTCAGTCTGGTGGTTCTGATGGTCGCGGTGCTGCTGGGGGTCATCGTGCTCAGGCAGCTCAGCACGGTGCGTCTTCAAACGCGACGACTGCGCGTCCGGCAGCAACAGCTTGGCCGTCGCGGACGCGCGCTGGTCGAGCTGGCTACGGACGCGGCACTGCGCGCCGACGACTCGCAGCTGAGCGAGGTACTACGGGCCTTCACCCGTTGCGTGGCGCAGGCTCTGGGCGCGACGCGGGTCAGTCTCTGGCGGTGGGGATCCGGCTGGACCGAGCTCACTTGTGTCGATGCCTACGATCGCCGCACCGGTGGACATGGGGACCTGGCGCGCATCAGGCACCCGGCGTTGTCCGAGATCGCCGGCGCGCTGGCCGAGCCGGTGGTGATCCGGGATCCGATTCGCGATCAACGGACCCGACATCTGGACCCGGACTGGTTCGAGCAGCCGGGGATAGAAACGGTGCTGAGCCTGCCGGTCGCCTGTGCTGATGGCAGCTCGATGATGCTCTGGGTCGAGGATGCCGCGCGCGAGCCGGCCTGGGAGCGTGACGCGTTTGCATTCATCGGCGGTCTGCAGCCGTTGCTGGCGGCTCGATGCTCAAGTGAGAGCTGCGCGCAGACGTCGCCAGACGCGGCGCCGGGCGGCGTCGAGCGGGACTCGCTGCCGGCGCCGGCACGGCGCGGTCCGATACGCTCCGCCCACCTGCTCAGGGCGCGGACGCGAGCGTTGTATGAGCGGCTGACGAGCGCTGAAGGCGGTGCTGGCGCCGACTGTTTCGCGCAGCTCACGGTGCTGCGGATGGAGCTCGACCAGCCCCGGGTGTGGGCATCGCCGAGCGCGCTGGACGCTTCCCGCAGCATGTTGGATGTGCTCGTGCGAGAGTTGCAGACGCGCGCGGACCAGCTGCGAATAGGCTACGTGAAGCTGCTGGGCACCAGCATCGTCTGCGCGTCGGGGTTCGACAAGGCGGAAGAACCCGCGGCGGGCGCGGCTGCCATCGCTGAGCTGGCACTGCAGATCGACGAGCACTGCACCCGCGCCTTGACGGCCGCCGAGCACGCGCTGTGCTTTCGGATCGGCCTGGACACCGGGCCGGCCCTGGGAGCCGGGCTCGGTGCGCAGGATTGGATCTACAACCTGTTCGGCGCGGTGGTAGACGGCGCCGCCAGCATGGCCACGAGCGCGCCATCGGGTTCGATCCAGGTCAGCGAGAGCTGTCATGCGGCCTTGCGCAACACGTTCTTGCTGTCGCAACGTGGTCGCTACTATGTTGGCGACGAAGGCGAGATGGCGACCTACCTGTTGCTCGGGCGGTCATGAGCGCGGGCACGCAGCGTCACGTCCCGCGACGCCGAGCCGTGGTCGGCTTGCTCCTGGAGTCCGTCGGTGGACGCGTGTTGGGACCGATCGCCGCGTCCTGGACGCTGGTCGGCATGGCTGCTGCAGTGCTGATCCAGGGCGCCATCGTGCTCAACTGGCGGCGGACGGTACGTCGCGAGTTCATGCGCCACTGCTACGAGATGGGCGTGGGCTCGGTGCTCTCCATCATCCTTACCGGCACGGTGGTGGGACTGGGCTTGGTATTGCAGGCCCTGTACTGGCTGGGTCTGTTCGGCCAGTCGGACGTGGTGGGCCGGCTGATCGTGTTGATCCTGGTGCGTGAGCTCGGTCCGCTCAGCGTCGGTCTGCTCATCGTCGGTCGCAGCGCCACGGTCATGCTCAGCGACCTGCATCGGCTCGGGAGTGACGATCGGCTGCGGCACCTGGATGCGATGGGGGTCGATCCGTTTCACTACCTGGTCATGACGCGCGTCTATGCGATGGCGCTCAGTGCGCTCTGCCTGAACGTGCTGTTCTTGGGCGTCGCGCTCGTGGTCGGACATCTGGCGGCCAGTCTGGGTGGCTTGACGAGCCTGCCGTTGGCCGAGTTCATAGGTGACGTGCTCGACAACATGGGTATCGGTGAATTCGCGATCAGCGTGCTGAAGCCCGTGTTGTTCGGCTTTACGGTGGCACTCATGACGACCGCCCTGGCGCTTGGTCCGACCTCGGCGGATCGCACCGTCCATGCGTCGCTGCGCGAGCTCTTGCCGCGTGGCTTCGCGGCCTCGATGGTCGCGATCCTGCTCATATCCGCTTTGCTCTCGGTGCTGCTTTGATGAGCGCTGCCGCGCACGACCCTATAGCTCAGCGCGAATGCGTGCTCGCCTTGGAGCGACTGCGGGTCGATGGCGTGGACGGCGATCCGGGCTCGGCGGTACAGGCCGACATGCGGCTCGCCGCGGGTGAGATCGTGCTCGTGCACGTGGCCCGGCCGGCCCAGGGCTCGCTGCTGGCCGACGCCTGCGTAGGAGTGCTGCGACCTGCTCAGGGACGGGTTCGATTCCTCGGCCAGGACTGGCAGGCGTTGAGCCTTCGCGAGGCCAATGCCTTGCGTGCTCTGGTCGGGCGGGTGTTCTATCGCGGCAACTGGCTCGATCATCTGAACATCCGTGACAACGTGCTGTTACCGCTCATGCATCACACCACGCGCAGCTCACGGGCGCTGATCGAGGAGGCTCAGGGTCTGGCGCGACAGTTCGGTCTCCCGGGGCTACCCGATGGCTTTGCCGAGTTCAGCGAGCGTGGGGACCTGCAGCGCGCCGCCTGCGTGCGGGCCTTCCTGGGCTCACCGCGTCTGATCGTGCTCGAGCATCCGACGGCCGGCATCTTCGAGCAGGTGCTGCCCGCGCTGGTCCGGACACTGCGTGCGGCTTGTGAACGAGGTGCCGCTGTGTTGTGGATCACGCCCTCGTTGTCGGTCTGGCACGCGCCGATGCTGCCCGCCAGTCGCCGCTTGCGCATCGCGCGCGGCATGCTCATGGGGGGCGAATGAGCATGGCCGGCAACGCGGATCATCCGTTGACCCGTCATTCGCGTGAAGCGGTCGGCGCGTTGGTGCTACTCAGCGTGGTCTTGTTCGTGTTCGCGGCGACCCAGGCCGGGCGGCTCGATCGATGGCTGAATCCCGGGGTCACAGTGCGCGTGCTGATGCCCCCCGAGGGGCTTTACGGCCTGTCCTCGGGGGCCGATGTCGAGATTCTCGGCACGATTGCCGGCGAGGTGCGTGAGATCGTCATCGAGCCCGACCAGAACATGCACGCGCTCGTCAATCTGCGCCGTGAAGCGATGTCCTTCGTGCGACAGGATTCACAAGCCTTCATCAAGCGCCGCTTCGGTGTTGCCGGTGATGCCTATCTGGAGATAACCCGAGGCGTCGGAGCGCCACTGGACGAGAGCTACGTGGTGCTCCAGGCCAGCGGCGAGCGCATACCCACGCAGACCGTGGAGCAACTGATCAGCGAGCTGCGCGAGCGTGCCATTCCGATACTGGACCAGGCCGAGCTCGCCATCAAGGCGCTCGCCCAGGTCGCCACCATGGTCAACGAAGGCCAGGACGACGTGCGCGAGTTCCTCGCCACGCTCAATAGTGTCGCTGGGAGCATAGAGCGTGGTCAGGGCACGCTGGGTCGATTGGTGGTGGACGATACCTTGATCCGTCGTCTCGAGTCCGTGCTCGGTGGGACTGCCGACGCCATCGAACGCTTGACGCCGATGCTCGAGCACATGCAAGGCACCGTGCGCAATGTCTCCAAGATGAGTGAGAAGCTGGGAGAACAGGCCGACGCGCTGCCGCAGATGACACGTAGAGCCAGCGCGGCGCTCGCCAGCCTGCAGTCGGTCATGGAGGATGTGAGCAAGACCACGCCGGCCTTGCCCGCCTTGACCCGCAACGTCGCGCAAGCGACCGAGCAGCTGCCCGGGCTCTTGCTACAGACCGAGACCGCGCTCGTCGAGCTGCAGACCCTGATCCGGCAATTGCAGGCCAGCTGGTTGCTCGGCGGCAGTAGCGAGCCGCGACCTGGGCGCCGTATCTCTCCGCTCGAGGTGACGCCATGAGCCGCGCGGCGGGGTCCGCGGCCCTGCACTCTGCCGTGTTGGTCGGCTTCTTGGCCTGGGTCCTGTGTCTTGGCGGCTGTGGTGGCCGGCAGTCACCGTCTACCGATGCGGCGTTCGACAATGGTGCGGAGCGTGCGCGGCGCGCAGGTCTGCAGGCCTTCGCAGATGGCCGATACGAGCTGGCCGCGCGGTCGTTTCAACAGATGCTCGATGCGGCCTATCAAAGCGACGACTCGAGCGCGATCGTCGATGCTCGCTACAATCTGGCGGCGAGCCTTGCGGAGCTCGGCCGCCAGGCGTCGGCCATCGATCTCCTGGATGCCGCTGAGACGGAGCTTCGACGTGAAGGCCGGGACGTCAGTGCCGATATCACGCTGCTGCGTGCGACCATCGAGTATCGGGCCGGCCGTTTCGAGTCGGTGCTCAGCGCAATCGCGCCGTTGTTGGCGCGGCCACAGGTGGAACCGCGGCATCGCGCCCGTGCGCACTACCTGCGCGGTCTGGTGGGGGCACGGTCCGGTGACCGGGCCGCTGTCCGCGAATCGCTACGGGGAATCGTCCAGGACGACCCGCGAAACCTCGCAGGTGCCGACCGCGACGAGCTCGAAGGACGGCTTGCCGCCCTGGACGGAGAGCCGCTACGCGGGGTCCGGCTGATCGAACGCGCCGCGGCGCGTAGAAGTCGTGACGGTGACTATCATTCCGCGGCACGCGCTCTAGCCGATGCGGGAGAGATAGCGCTGACCGCACAGCACCCGCGGCTGGCGGCCGAATATCTACTGCGCGCCGGGCGCAGTGCCGCGCTCACGCCTGGCGGCGCTCACGCGCAACGCTGGTTGATCCGCGCCCGGCAGCTGGCCCTGGAGGTCGGCGACCGGGCCACGGCTGTCGAAGCGCAGGGGTTGCTCGACGGTCCCGCACGAGCGGATCCGCTGGACGCGCAGCCCCAGGCCTCAGCGGTCGAGCCGAAACCAACGGCGCAGCGCGATGAAGCGGGCGGGTAGTAATCCGCCGTTCCCCCGCCGTTCTCCCCGTTCTCCCCGTTCTCCCCGTA
>JAGRHX010000166.1 GCA_020444775.1 Gammaproteobacteria bacterium | reverse complement strand
CGTACAGCTCCCACATGTGGCCGAAATAGCCGAGCGCCGAGGCGCGAAAGCGCGGAATGCGGAACACCCGCAGTCGTGCCGCCGGACCACCCTCGGGGCGGCGCCCGGCCGACGGCAGGTGGGGTCCGTCGCCGAGGGCCAGCATCAGGCCGGCGGCGACCAGCGCCAGGGCCGAGGAGCACAGCACCACCGGCTGCCAGCTCCAGGCGGCGCCGACGAAGCGCACACCGTGGGGCAGGGCGGTGCCGAGGATCAACATGCCAATCAGCAGCGACAGTGAGGCACCGGCGCGGGCAGGCGACCAGGAGACGATCAGCTTCATGCCCAGCGGATAGATGCCGGCGATGCACAGTCCGACCGCGAAGCGCAGCGCCGCGACACCTGCGAGACCGCCGCCGTCGATCGTGGTGGCGGCGTTGAAGCAGGCACCGAGGACCGCGCTGACCGCGACGATCCGGCTGGCTCGATACCGGTCGGCCAGACCGGAGAGCGATAGGGCCAGGGTGCCGACGATGAAGCCCAGCTGAACCGCGCCGGTGAGCCGACCAATGTCGGCGGTGGTCGCGCCGAGCGCGGTGGCCAGATCGGCGGCAACGGCATTGATGCTGAACCAGATGCTGGTGCCGAACAGCACGGCGAGCGCGACCACCGCCACCGGCATCGACGCGCCGCGTGGCGGCGGCTCGCTCGCCGGTCGTTCGATTCCATCTCCGGTCATGCTCACCGTCGCGTTGTGCCCGGGTCGTTGTTCAGCAGACCTGTCCGCCACTCGTTCCCGGAAGGACTCTCATGGCAGCGGCGCCATCCCATCCGTCAGGCCGGATTCAGCTCGAACAGCCGCGCCGCGGTGCCGCTCAGCACCAGCTCACGATCGCTCTCGCTCAGATTCGCGTCGTGCACTATCGCGCACGGGCAGTGATCGCCAATCGGGAACGGATAGTCCGAGCCCAGCATCAAGCGGTCGCCGCCGACCTTTGTGGCGAGGAACTCGAGTGCCAGCGGATCGAACAGCACGGTGTCGTAATACAGCTTGCGCATCCCTTCCACCGGGTCGGCGTACTGCTCCGGATGGATCTGCACGTTGCGTTGCAGCCTGCCGAGCATGAACGGTAGGGCGCCGCCACCATGCGAGAGGATCACCGACATGTCCGGGAAGCGGTCGAAATGACCGGCGAACAACAGCCGCGCCACCGCCGTTGTGGTATCGAGTCCACGCCCGACCGCGTTGACCATGTCGTAGTCGTTCAGCCTGGGATCACCACAGCCGAACATGGGATGGATGTAGATCACCGCGCCCAGCGCGCTGGCGGCCTCCCAGAACGGGGTCAGCGCAGCGTCGTCCAGCACGCCGTGACTACCGTGCGGCTGGGTGCCGATCATCACGCCGGCCATGCCGGCGTCCAGCGCTTCTTCCAGCACCCTGGCCGCGAGCTCGCCGTCCTGCAGCGGCACGCTGCCCAGCGGTGCCAGGAACGAACTGCTGGTCATCGCGTCGAGCAGCTGCTCGTTGAGGAATCGACTCCAGTCGGCGCCCTCGGCCGGCGGCAGCTCGTAGCCGAAGGCGTCCAGCCAGCCACCGCAGACCTGCATGTCTATACCGTTGTCGCGCATCCATTGGTGGCGATGCTCGGCCTCGCGCAGCTTTGCGTTGACCGGGCGGGTCGGCTTGTTGCCGGCGAAGCAGAGGCGGTAGTCGTCGCCCTCGTGCAGCAGTTCCACATTCGGGAAGCGATCGCGGGCACCGCCGAGCGCGTCGAGCATCTTCTGCGGCACGTAGTGGGCGTGGACGTCGATGATCATCGTTTCACCTGTGTGGCTTGTCCGGTCATCCGTCGGATCGGTTCGCGGCCCGGGCGACCAAGGCCGCTTCGATGCTCGCCGGTCGCAGCGGCAGCGTGTCGAGCTCGATGCCGAGCGGTGCCAGCGCGTCGTTCACCGCGCTGGCGATCGCCGCTGGCGCGCCCAGATAGCCACCTTCACCCGAGCCTTTCTGGCCATGCGAGGTCAGCGGCGAGGGCGTGCAGTGCTCGATGTCCTGAAGCGTCGGGATCTCGTTGCTCGAGGGCATCACGTAGTCCAGCAGGGTGCCGGACAGCAGCTGACCGTTCTCGTCGTAGTCAAAGCGCTCGTACAGTGCCGCGCCGATACCATGGGCGATGCCACCGAAGATCATGCCGCGCACGATGTGCGGATTGATCGCGGTGCCACAGTCGTGGGCGATCGCGTATCGATGCACGGTCACCAGGCCGCTGTCGGGATCGATCTCGACCAGCGGCACGTGGGTCTGGAAGGAGAAGCAGGGATAGATCTGCACCTCACCGCGCTCGTTGGGCAGCTGCCCGCCACCCGGCACCGCCTCCACCTGCAGGCTCTGCAGACCGGCTTCCATGCCGGCCGGCATACGGTGCAGCTGACGGTGCGCGACGAACGCGACCTCGGCCCAGTCGACCTGGCGCCCGGGCTGGTCACGGCACTGGAAGCGGCCGTCGGCGTACTCGATGTCGACGACCTCACGTTCGAGCAGATGGGCGGCGATGGCGAGCATCTTCTGCCGCAGTCGACCCGCGGCATTCGCCACCGCTGTGCCGAGCACGATGGCCATGCGACTCGCGACCGGTCCACGGGTGGGCAGCGCTTCGAGCGAGTCGGCATGCACCACGCGAATCTGGTCCGGGTCACGCTCGAGCACCTCGCCGGCGACGGTGGCGGCGAGCGTTTGATGACCCTGGCCGGCGGTGTGGGTGGAGATCACCACGGTCACGCCGCCTTGCGAATCGATCTTCACCAGCGCGGACTCGACGAAGGTGGTGATCTGGATGCGCTCGTTGAGCAGATGCTCGAAGATGTTGTTGCCGCCGCCCGGCTCCAGACAGGTGGCCAGTCCCACGCCCGCCAGTCGGCCGGCGGCGCGCAGCGCGTCGCGTCGCGCGATCAGCGCCGGCCAGTCAGCGAGCCGCAGCGCCTTGTCCAGCACCACATGGTAGTCACCGGAGTCGTAGTGGGTGCCGCTTGGTATGCGCCAGGGGAACTCGTGGTGGGCGATGAGGTTGCGGCGTCGCACCTGCTCGCGGCTCAGGCCGAGTCGTCGGGCAATCTTGTCCAGCCCGGTTTCCAGCGCGAAATTGGTCGGTGCCTGACCGAAGCCACGTACCGGCACCTGGGCGGTCTTGTGGGTAGTGACCGCCAGCGCCTCATAGGCGACGCTGCTCATCCTATAAGGTCCGCAGATCGCGGAGATCGGCTTGCCGAGCTGCTGCACCGCGCGTCCGGCGTAGGCGCCGACGTCGTCCAACGCGCGGATCCGCATCGAGCGGATCAGACCATCGTCCTCGTAGGCGAGCTCGATATCGAAGATCCGATCGGGACCGTGCGCATCACCGCCGCTCATGTACTCGAGCCGATCCTCGATGAGTCGGACCGGTCGCTCGAAGCGTCGGCTCAGATAGGCGGCGAGGACGCTGTGCTTGATGCCACGCTTGGTGCCGTAGCTGCCGCCGACGTCCACGTCGTTGTGCACGCGTACCGCGTTGTGCGGCAGGCACAGCGCGTCGGCGAGCTGCTCCTGGTACTGCGGCATCTGGATTGATGCCCGGATCTCGAGTATCGAGTCGCGATCGTTCCAGTCGGCGACGACGCCGAAGGTCTCGATGGGCACGCCGCTGGATCGACCCCAGCGGGCACGGTAGCACAGCCGGTGCCTGGCTGCGGCGAAGTCCTCGTCCACCGGTCCCCAGCAAAAGCGCTTGTGCAGCAACAGGTTGCTGCCATGCTCGACATGCACCAGCGGTGCATCAGGATGCAGCGCTGCTTCCGGGTCTACAACCGGCTCTAGCGGTTCGTAGTCGATATCGACAAGCTCGACCGCATCCTCGGCCGCGTAGCGCGATTCGGCGAGCACCGCCGCCACCCATTCGCCGGCGTAGCGGCAGACCTCGGTGGCGAGCGGGTAGTGGCGGATACCTGGGGCATGGATGCCCTGATAGAGCGGCCGGGTGGCCGCGGCCAGCTCCGCGCCGGTGACGATACCGATGACCCCGGGTACGGCCAGCGCGGCATCGAGCGTGATGCCACGGATGCGGGCGCTCGGATACGGGCTCTGCACCAAGGCGACGTGCGCCATGCGCGCCAGACTCACGTCCTGCACGAAGCGACCGCGACCGCGGATGAAACGACCATCCTCGCGGGTGCGCCGCGGGCGGGCGATATAGCGATGATTGCTGCCCGGTGGGGCAGTGTCCGCTGGCGACCGATCAGACATCCTTCTGCTCCCGGCTGGTCGCCAGCACCGCTTCGACGATCTGTTGATAGCCGGTGCAGCGACACAGATTCGCGCTCAGCGCCTCACGCACCTCGGTCTCGCTCGGCACGGGGTTCTCGGCGAGCAGGGCGCTGGCGGCGATGAGCATGCCGGGCGTGCAGTAGCCACACTGTAGCGCGTGGTGGTCCCAGAACGCCTCCTGCAGCGGGCTCAGCGTGCCGTCGGGATTGCACAGTCCCTCGACGGTGGTCACCGCATGGCCCTCGGCCTGGACCGCGAACATCAAGCAGGCACGTACCGCCTCGCCGTCCAACAGCACGCTGCAGGCACCGCACACGCCATGCTCGCAACCCATGTGCGTGCCGGTCAGGCCCAGCTCATCGCGCAGACAGTCGAGCAGGGTCATGCGCGGCGGAACCTCGAGTCGGTGGCTGCACCCGTTGACCTCGAGCTCGACGCGCATATGGCCAGGGCTGCTACCCCGGTTGTTGGCCGTGTCGGGTCGGGCATCACCGCTCATTAGCCAGCACCTCGTGTTCGAAACTCCAATCCATGCCCGGCCCGATGCCAAATTCAGGCCTTGCCAGCATCGGTGGCTCTGGCGATTGCCGTCAGCAGGGCGCGTCGCAGCAAGCGTGTGGCGACACGTCGCCGATAGTCCGCGCTCGCTTGGACCGTGTCCTCGGGCTGCAACCAGCGGTGCAGATCCGCGAGCGCCGAATCGATTTCGCCAGCTGCCGGGCGCAGGCCGGTAAGGCGCTGCTCGATCTCGCGCAAGCGTATCGGCGTCGGTCCGCAACCGCCCACGCCGAGCGAGATACGCTCGGCGTGTCCCTGGGTATCCAGCGCGAGCTCGACGCCGACGCTGACCAGCGCATAGTCGCCGCGGCGTGGCGCGACCTCGTCGAAGACCGCGGCGCCGCGCGCGGTCGGAACCCGGATCGGGAAACGTGCCTCGCACAGCACCTCGTCGGCAGCGATGGCGGTGACCATCGGGCCGTGGAAGAAGTCGGCGGCCGGCAGACGCCGCTCGCCGCGGCTGCTGTGTAGCAGCAGCTCGGCATCGTAAAGCAGCGCCACCAGCGGGATCTCGGCGCTGGGGTCGGCTTGCACGATGCTGCCGCCGAGTGTGCCGCGATTGCGGGTCTGTTGATGGCCGACGTGTGGCATCGCCGCGGCCAGTAAGGGCAGCGACTCGGCCACCAGGGCGCTGCGCTCGACGCTGCGCTGGCGGGTCAGCGCACCGATCCGCAGCGCGCCGTCGAGCGCCGTGATACCGGCCAGCGACTCGATGGGATTGATGTCGACCAGCCGCGTGGGCCGACTCAGACGCATCGCCATCAGTGGCACCAGGGTCTGGCCACCGGCGATGACCCGGGTCTCGGCGTCCTCGGCGCTGTTCGTGCTGAGCAGCGCGCAGGCCTCGTCCAGCGACTGGACACGTGTGTACTCGAAGGCGGCCGCTTTCATCCGGGTCTGGTCATCCAGCACTTGCAGGTTGGGGCCTGTCCGCGTGACCGGCCGACTCATCGTCCACGCCATGATGGCCGCTATCGCGATCGCGATCACCCCCGGTTGCGCGGTCGAGGCGGATGGGTCTACGCGGATGGGCAGCGGTACGTTCAGGCATCGCGCAGGGCCGATATCTGGTCCACCGTGTGCGGATTGACCAGCGAGCTGAGGTCGCCCGGCGATTGCCCGAGCCAGACCGCACGTACCACGCGTCGCATGATCTTCATGTTGCGGGTCTTTGGCAGCTCCGGCACGAAGACGATGCGGCTGGGCCGGAACGGCACGCCGAGCCCGTCGACCACCGCCTCGGACAGTCGCTGTGCGGTGCCCGGATCAGCCGCCACGCCCGCGGCCGGGACGCAGAAGCACAGCAGCGCGGTGCCCTTGATCGGGTGCGGGCTGCCGACCGCCGCCGCCTCGGCGACCAGACCGGTCTGTAGCAGCAGCGATTCGACCTCGGCCGGACCGGTGCGTTTGCCGGCGATTTTCAAGGTGTCGTCGGAGCGGCCATGCACGAACCAGAATCCGTCGGCGTCGACGCTGGCCAGATCGCCGTGCATCCACAGTCCCGGTATGGGTCGCCAGTAGGTGTCGAGGTAGCGCTGCTCGTCGTGCCACAGTCCGCGGGTCAGACCCACCGACGGACGACGCATGACCAGCTCGCCGACCTCGCCGACCGGCACCGTGTTGCCCTGAATGTCGACGACGTCGGCGCCGGTGCCCGGCACCGGGCCGGTGAAGGAGCATGGCTTGAGCGGGTGGATCACGGTCGAGACCACGATGCCGCCGACCTCGGTGCCGCCCGAGAAATTGAGTAGCGGCAGACGTCCGCCGCCGACCTCGCGGAACAGCCACAGCCAGGCATCGATGGTCCAGGGCTCGCCGGTGGAGGTGAACAGCCGCAGGCTGGACAGATCGTGGTGCGTGAGCGGCTTGCGGTCCACGGCCATCAGCATGCGCACCACGGTCGGCGCGATGCCCAGGTAGCTGACCCGGTGGCGGTCGACCAGCCGCCACATCCGGTCCGGCTCGGGATGGTCTGGGGCGCCCTCGGCGAGGACCACGGTGCCGCCCAGCAGCAGCGCGCCGAACACCAGGATCGGCCCCACCAGCCAGCCCATGTCGGCCATCCACAGGATCCGGTCGCTGGGCTTGAAGTCCATGCACAGACCGAGGTCCAGGGCCAGCTTGAGACCGAAGCCACAATGGCTGTGGACCACGCCTTTGGGCTTGCCCGTGGTGCCGGAGGTGTAGATCACCAGCAACGGCGCTTCCGCGTCGAGCTCGGCGACGTCCGCCGGCGGCGCGCTGTCGGTGAGCTCGTGCCACCAGACGTCGCGGTCCGCGTGCCACGCCGGCGGCGTGTCGGCAAGCTGCGTGGCGGCATGCCGCAGCACGATGACGTGGGCGATGGCCGGTAACGACCGCACCGCCTCGTCGACCACCGGCTTGGCCGCCACCCAGCGACCGCGGCGCAGCGATCCGTCCACCGTGATCACCGCGCGCGCGCCGCTGTCGGCGAGCCGCGTGGCCAGCGCATCGGCGCCGAAGCCGGAGAACAGCGGCAGGGCGATCGCGCCGATCCGGGCAATGGCGAGCAGCGCGATCACCGCCTCGGGCAGGTTCGGCAGATACAGACCGATGACGTCGCCCGGGCCGAGCCCCAACGCGCGCAGACCACCGGCAAAGCTCGCCGTGCGCCGCAGCAGCTGCGCGTAGCTGAACTCACGGATCTCGCCGCTCTCGCCTTCCCAACGCAATGCGCACTTGCCGGCGGTAGGGCCGTGGCCCCATCGGTCCAGACAGTTGAGCACGATATTGGTGGTGCCACCTACGCACCAGCGTACGTGCTCGATACCGTCGCTCTCGTCCAGCACACGGCTGTACGGCTGGATGAAGCGAAAGTCGAAGTGTTCAATGAGTGCCTCATGGAACCACTCGGGCTCGGTATCCGCGCGCCGCTGCAGCGTCTGGTAATCCTCCACGGCGAAGCGCTGCATGAAGTGCGTGAGGTTGGCGTCGGCCAGGGTTGCTGCGTCGGGACGCCAGACGATCTCATCGTCGGACATGGCTCTCTCCCCTCGAGGACGGCCCGGGCTGGGCGTGTTCGCGTGCCAGCCTCCAGCATCTACCGAGCGCGGGTCATTTTCCAGAGTGCGGCGTCTGGTTCGAACGGCTGAGCCGGGTGTCCGGTTGACCATGAACCGGCAGGTCGCCAGGATGAGGCGGGTCACTGTCGGGGAGTCGAGAATCGTCATGGCTGCGGACAACCACGTATTCGAGCTGGCGGACACCTTGCTGAGCCCGAGCCAGGCGCTCGAACGGCTGGGTGGCCGATGCGCGCTGCTGGATGGGCGAAGCATGGATCCCAAGGCGCAGATCGTTGCCGGGTTCTCGAGGTCAATCCGGGTGCCGGGCTACTTCCCGCCGCTGCCCGAGCTGCGTCAGCAGCTTCGGACACTGGTCGAGCTGCTCGACGAGCCGGGCCCGGCGCAAGTCCACAGACGGGATCTGAGCCTGCCCGGACCCGCGGGCGAGCTGCCAGCGCGGCTCCATGATTGTCGAGACGGCGCCAATGACGCGTTGCCGGTGCTGCTGTACCTGCACGGCGGCGGTTGGGTGCAGGGCGATCTGGATACCCACGACGGTCTGTGCGCGCGGTTGGCCGAGCGCTCCGGCGCGATGGTCCTCGCGCTAGATTATCGGCTCGCGCCCGAGCATCGCTTTCCTGCGGCCGTGGAGGATTGCATCGCCGCGTATGCGTGGCTGCGCGAACATGCCGCGAGCTTCGGTGGTGATCCGCGTCGGGTGGCCGTCGCCGGTGACTCGGCCGGCGGCAACCTGTGCGCGGTGCTCTCACAGAGCCTCACCGCTGCCGGCCGCCGGCCGCCGGAGTTCCAGGTGCTCATCTACCCGGCCACTGACATGATGCTGTCCGGTCGCTCCCATGAGCTGCTCATCGATGCGGCGATCATTCCGCGCGATCGCATCGAATGGTATCTGCAGCAATACCTGACCAGCGAGGCGGACCGGCTGGATCCCCGCGCATCACCGTTGCGCGCCGACGATCTGCGCGGGCAGCCGCCCACGCTGGTCATCAGTGCCGGTTTCGACCCGCTGCGAGAAGATGCGAGCCGTTACGCGCAGCTATTGAGCGATGCGGGTGTGGATGTCTGCTATCACGAGTATCCCGGGCAGATTCACGCGTTCATGTCATTGACCCGGGCCATCCCGCAGGGGCTGCAGGCGACCTGGGAGGTTGCCGACTACGTTCGTCGTGGCTTCGGTCTGTGAGCGGTCCGGCTGGCGCCGCGGCTGTGGGCGAACCACGGCCGAGGCCGTCGGCACCGCGTGTGTGAAGCCGGCGGCGCGCGATCACAGGCTGCCGGCCGCGATCTCGATGCGCGCGGCGGCGCCATGTAGCAGCGACGGGTCCACCGCGGCACCGCCGTCGAGGCGCGGCCAGGCGCCGTCGAGTCTAGCCAGGGCCTTACGCGCACGCTCGACGGCCTGCGCCACCGCCGCGTCGGACCCGGTGTCGAGCGTGCCGATCAATCGGCGTGCGACCTCGACGAAGCCGTAGGCGTCCTGGTACTCGTGTGGATCGTGGACCTGACCGTTCTCCACCGCCGCCGAATACTCCTCGGCGGCGGTAGCCACCAGCGCTCTGGCCACGCGCAGCGTGACGGCGGGCTCGGCGTGGTTGGCGGCTCCCGACCGGGCGCGCTCCAGCCCCTGCAACACGCGATCGAAGGCCGCCTCGACCTCCGCGGCGCCGGCACCACTTTCGACGAGCCGGGCCAGCGTGGCCAGCTCGGTGTCGAATCCGGGCACGTCGCGAGCCTGGAACTCCCGCTCGAGGTCGGCATAGAGCTCGTCCTCAGGGTGCTTCATGTGGGTTTTCGCGGCATCGGCCCGCGCATCCTCATAGAGCGTCACGCCGACCCGCAGGTGACCTTCGATGAGGCCGAGCGCGGTGAGGTAGGCGATGTCCGCATCCCTGCCGTTCGCGGTCTGCGCCGATCCACCGGCCTTGCCGCTTTCACCCGCTTCGCCAGCCTCACCCGCCTTGTCGCCAGTCGCTTGCGTCGACTGCCCGCCGGCCTGGTGGCCTTCGGACTTCTCACCGGCCTCGCCGCGCTCACCGGCCTGGTGGCGCTCGGACTTCTCACCGGCTTCGCCGCGCTCGCCCGCTTCGCTTGCGGCACTGGCGGTGCGCGTCATGCTGAACCCACCTTGTGGTGCATGTTGTAGATCGGCGGCACCCCAGCCGAGCACGGCTGCGCCGATACCGATCCAGAGCCTGGTGCGGGTAGTCTTCATGCGATCATCCTCAGTTCTCGTGCAGTGTCAGTTGAAACATGAATAATAATGATTCTCATTGTATTAAGAAAGCGAGCGATCCGCCATGATCATCTGTATTGCCGGCCTGCTGAACGATGCCGAGCTGGGAGCGGTGCGTGAGACACTCGCCGAGCTTCCATTTCGAGATGGCCGGGTGACCGCGGGTTGGCAGGCGCGCGAGGTCAAGCACAATCTGCAGGCGGACCCGTCCGATGCCGCCGCGCTCGGTCTGACACGCATGCTGCGGGAGCGTCTGCTGGCCAACGAGCTCTTCCAGATAGCGGTGCGGCCGAAGCGACTGTCGTCGCTGATCCTCAGCCGCTACGAGCCGGGCATGGCCTATGGGACGCACGTCGACGACGCGCTGATGCATGGTCTACGAAGCGACGTGTCTTTCACCCTGTTCCTGAGTCCGGCCGAAGCCTATGACGGTGGCGAGCTGGTGATCGAGGATGCGGCTGGTGAACGCGCGTTCAAGCTACCGGCGGGCAGTGCCGTGGTGTATCCATCGACCAGCCTGCATCGCGTCGAGCAGGTTCGCCGCGGTGAGCGGCTGGCGGCGGTCGGTTGGGCGCGTAGTCAGTTACGCGACCCGGGCGCGCGTGAGCTGCTGTTCGATCTGGAGCAGGTGCGTGCGCGTCTGGCCGCCCGGGCGGACGACCCGGAATCGCTGGGTCTGGTCTCGAAATCGATTGCCAATCTTCTCAGGCGCTGGGTCGAGGATTGAGAACGCGGCACCCGGCCCGGCATCGGCGTTCGAGCGTGCGCGCGGCGCGGTCGCTCGGATCGGTCCGTGTGGTCGTGCACGCCGGGCATTATGGTTGTGAGTCGATAATAGATGAGGTACGTGGATGAGTGAATCGGTGAGCGTCATGCAGATTTTCGTCGATGCCGACGCCTGCCCGGTGGTGATCCGGGACATCCTGTTCCGGGCCGCGCAGCGCACCGGCGTGGCGCTGACCCTGGTGGCGAATCAGCCGCTGCGTGTGCCACGCGCCCCGAACATCCGTGCCCTACAGGTCAGCGCGGGCTTCGACGTGGCCGACAACGAGATCGTCCGACGCGTCGAACCCGGTGACCTGGTGGTGACCGCCGATATACCATTGGCCGCGGAGGTGATCGGCAAGGGGGCGTTGGCGCTCAGCCCGCGCGGCGAGCTGTTCACCGAGCAGAACGTGCGCGAGCGCCTGAACATGCGCGACTTCATGGATACCTTGCGCGCCAGCGGTATCCACACCGGCGGTCCGGCGGCGATGGACCAGGGGCAGCGGCAGGCATTCGCCAATCATCTGGACCGCATCCTGGCTAGCGCGCGCACGCGCCGGACTCCCAGGTCACCTTCTGGAGGACAGACACCGGCATGAACCCCATGTGCGAGCGATTTCACGAGCTGCATCGGCACGACACATTCCTGATCCCAAATCCCTGGGACATAGGCTCCGCCCGGCTGCTGCAGTCGATGGGTTACGAGGCGCTGGCCACCACCAGCTCGGGCTTTGCCCACTCACTGGGGCGGATGGACCAGCGGGTCAGCCTGGACGAGCTGGTCGGCCACGTCGGTGCGCTGTGCAAAGCGGTCGATATTCCGCTGAACGTCGACTTCGAGTGGGGGTTTGCAGAACGTCCCGAGCAGCTGGCCGGAAACATCGCGCGTCTTGCCGAGGCCGGCGCGGCGGGCTTCTCGCTGGAGGACTACAATCCGGCGACTGGCCGGGTAGTCGATATCGAGCAGGCCGTGGAGCGGGTCCACGCCGGGGCCAGCGCCGCCGCCGAGCATGGTCTGGTGTTCACCGCGCGCTGTGAGAACCATCTGTACGGACACACCGATCTGGACGGTACCCTGGAGCGTCTGTCGCGCTTCGTGCAGGCCGGCGCGCAGGTGCTGTACGCGCCGGGGGTCAAGGCGGCCGCCGACATCGCCCGGGTCGTGGCGCTGGGCGTTCCGGTGAATCAGCTCGCGGTCGCGGGTACCCCGCCGGTGGCGGAGCTGCGCGCGCTGGGTGTGCGTCGGGTATCGGTGGGCGGTGCCTTCGCCCAGGTGGCCTACGCGGCGCTGCTCGAGGCCGCGCAGGAGCTGCGCGGACCGGGCGAGTACACATACCTGCAGCGACGCCTGCGACGTGAGGACGCACAGGCCGCGTTCCGTGTCGGCAATGGCGATGACTGATCCGGCTCGGCCAGCTTGCCATCTGGCAAGCTTCGCGGCGCCGGGCGCGAGCGGCGGGTAGGCGCATGCGCATCGCCATCGGTCAGGTCTGGCAGGAGTCGAACAGCTTCAATCCGCTGCCGACCAGCCGTGCCGATTTCGAGGCCATGGGGGTACATCGAGGCGACGACCTGCTCGA
>JAGRHX010000165.1 GCA_020444775.1 Gammaproteobacteria bacterium | reverse complement strand
AGCATCCGGTCGCGCAGGATGCCGGCGTTGTTGATCAGCACGTCGAGCTTGCCGAACTCCGCCACCGCCTGGTCGATCATCCGCTTGGCGCCGTCCCAGCTCGAGACGTCGTCGCCGTTGACGATCGCCTCACCGCCCATCGCCTTGATCTCGTCCACGACACCGTAGGCCGGATTATCCGCCATCTTCGTGCCGTCCACCTCGGCTCCGATATCGTTCACGACGACCTTGGCGCCGTGCTTGGCGAGCAGCAGCGCATGGCTGCGCCCGACGCCCTGTGCGGCTCCGGTGACGATGGCAACGCGGCCTTCGCAAAGTCGGCTCATTTAGGCACTCCTCATCTGAGATTGAACGGTTGCCACTGTACTCCCCAGCGAATACGACGCAGCAGAATGCGGCGCGGAATCACAGCCCTGATGATGCACCTCTGGACACAGCCCGGACGCCGGGCGTCTATAGCTCGAAAACCGATCGCGCCGGTGTCGGCAGCTACTCGACTGGCCGTCGGCGGAACGCGGTCGCTCGCTTGATTTGAACGGAGACTGAACCATGCGGCAGATGGCACTTGTCGGATTCTTGCAGGCGCAGAATTGCTCTAACTTTTCCTTCTCGTGGCGGCATCCCGCCTCGCGTGCGGACTTCACGTCGCCGGAGTTCTATGCTCACATCGCGCGCATTCTGGAAGAGGGCAAGTTCCACATGGCGTTCTTCGACGACCGCCTCGGCATGCCCGAATACGAGGGCGGCAACTATGCCGACGCAATCGAGCACGGCATCCGCTGCGTGAAGATGGACGCCGTCACCTGCCTGATGATCATGGCCGCCGCGACCACTCGTCTTGGACTGGGCGCGACCTATTCCACCACCTATTTCGACCCTTTCCACGTCGCACGTGTCTTCCAGACCGTGGATCTGATGACCAAGGGCCGTGCGGCCTGGAACTGCGTCACCTCGGTGAACGACAACGAGGCGCGCAACATGGGGCGCGGCGACGAGCACCTCGAGCATGACACCCGTTATGACCGTGCCGACGAGTTCATGGAGATCGTGCTCGGCCACTGGGACAGCTGGGATGACGATGCGGTGGTGGTCGACAAGACCCACAACCTGTACGCGCATCCGGACAAGGTGCGCCGGCTCGACTACCAGGGCCGTTTCCTGTCATCACGCGGTCCGTTCACCGTGCCGCGCTCACCGCAGGGACATCCGGTCGTCATGCAAGCCGGCATGAGCGGGCGCGGCCGACAGTTCGCGGCCCGCTGGGGAGAGCTGTTGTTCGTGGTGCACCACACCCTGGAAGGCGCCAGGAAGGCCTACCAGGAGGCAAAAGCGGCGATGGCCGCGGTGGGCCGCGACCCCGACAGCCAGAAGATCTGCACTCTGTTCTACCCGGTTGCCGCGGCTACCAAGATGGAAGCGGAGGACAAGAAGGCGGCCTACGACAAGCTGCCGAACGACGTGGATCAGCTTTCCTTGTTGTCAGAGGCCCTGAACTACGACTTCTCCAAGAAGGGGCTGGACGAGCCGTTCAGCGACGAGGAGCTGCGCTCTATAAACGGTATGCAGTCGATGCGCGACCGGGTGCTCGAGTCTGGAAACAAGAACCCGACGGTGCGTGATTTCATGCAGATCACGGGCCGTGGCCTGCTGCGCGAGGCGTGGGTTGGTGGTCCGAAGGAGATTGCAGACCAGATAGAGGAATGGTGGTCGACACCGGTCTGCGACGGATTCGTGGTCGGTCCCACCCACCAGCCGGGCTGTTTCGAGGACTTCGTCAGATACGTCGTGCCCGAGCTGCAGCGTCGTGGCATCTACCGCAAGGAGTACAGCGGTACCACCTTGCGTGACCATCTGGGCCTTGCGCGCCCCGAGATCGGTCAGCTCAGGGGCCTGCGCCGCTGAGCCAACGTTCGCCATCCCGCCCGACGCCGGTCGCATCGGCCGCAATGGCCTGGCGAGCAGGGCGTCTGGGGCGGGTAACGAACGAGCGATGATTCATGCGGCTGGCAATGCCTTGCATCTACGTCCCCACCTCGCCGGGTACCGGGCCGCGAGCGGGCTCGATACTGTCCGGCGTGCTGGCCCGCTCAGCGTCGTGCCCGGCGAACGGCGAATAGCGTAAGCAGCGGGCCCAGCAACAGCCATCCCGCGGCCGGTAGCGGCACAGGCTTGATGTCGAAGCTCAACGCGGCGCCGTTACCGCTGAAGGTGGTGACGCCGCCGAAGCTGCCGAGCTCGGCACCTATCTGCGTGCCCGCAAGGAACAAGGTGGCGCCATCGAATGCGGATGCATCGGTGGGCAACGCCGCGCTGTCCAGCGCGCCCGCTCTGGCGATGGTGAGCTGAGCGTAGAGCGGCGCGACCAGCGCATCGTCTATGAACTGCGAATTGACGGTCTGGTTGACTGGCACCGTGTAGCTGTTGAACAGGTCCTGCTCGCTAACCAGCGCCGCCGTGCGCAGCAGCTTCAGCTCGAAAGCGTCCAGGCCGTTCGCGGCGTGGCTGTTGGTGATCTTGATCTCCGCCTCGGTCGGGCCCAGCGGCCGTTGCATGCGGAACTCGACACCATTGAAGGTCAAGGTGGCATCGACCACCGCCGGCGAATAGAGGTACTCCTGGCTCAGCGAGTTGTCCTGGACGATGGTCGGGGTGGTGTCCAGATCGACGACGAACCGCAAGGTGGCCGGCACCGAGCTGATGCTGTTGCGCGGGGCGCCGAACAGGTCGGCTACCGGGTCGGAGACGATCGGCAGGAACTGTGCCAGCATGTCGCCGCTGACCTCGTAGGCTACCCGGGCGGCCTGGGTGGGAGACGACAGACACAGGGCAGCCGCGGCCGCGCACGAAATCCATGGCTTCATGGTGCAAAGCTCTCCTTCATTACTCATTCATTGCTTGTTGCTTGTTGCGCTCGATGCCCTTGATGTCCGACCGGTCAGCCGCGGCGGGTCTGCATACACGCCAAGGCATGTCGGGAAAACGCATTGGTTCCCGTTCGACACGTTTTGTGACTTGATCAGGTGTTCGAGCTCGATGGCCCAGTATACGCGGGTGCTGGTGATGATGGTATTGACGCGATTCGTTATGCGTGAGGGAATGGAATTCTGGTCCGGGTGAGGCAAGGGAGAGGTAGTGAGTCGCTATCTGACGGGCCAGCAGATGACCGGGCAGCCATCTGCTGGCCCGTGAAGGGCGTCAGAACAACAACGTGTTGCCGCTCTGCGAGGCCTGTCCCTTCGAGTAGGTGACCGCGTGGGCAACCTGTCCGGTCGGGCTCAGCAAGGCGATGCGTCCGCCCTGATTGGAGAGTTGAGCGCCGGCCGGGTCGAGTCGGACACGCAACGTGTCGCCGCCCTCCAGGCGCAAGCCTTGCAGAACCTGGGATCGACCGTTCTTGTCCTCGAGACGCCAGTCGTCCAGCACCAGCGGCTCGCTGCCGGTGTTGATCAAGGTGACCGACTCGTTGCCGGGGTCATGTCCGTGTGGATTGACCAGGGCGGCGATGATACGCAGCGTGCTCGCGACCGGTGGCGGTTGGGGGGCGGGGCCCGGTGTAGGTTCGATGGGGGGTGGCGATGGCTCACCGGGCTGAGTGGGCCGGGTGCCGCCGAGAAACACCGGATAGAAGGTGCGCACGTGCAGGTTGTCGGCGCTGCGAAACAGCTTGAGGCTGTAGCGCCCGCCGTTGATCTGCGCTTCCTTCGGCGCGCGGGCGCCCAGGTGGGCGCGCACCGTGCCAAGCGCCAGCAGACCCTCGACGCTGCAGCCGACGAAGAAGCCGCCGACCGGCTTGGTCAACGGTCGCATGGCCTCGCGCTCGTAGTCTGGCGCCTGCCAGCGATAGGAGATCGTCACCGATTCGGGGAACTGCGCCTGGCCGTCCGCCAGACGGCTGCCCAGATAGGCGATGCGATCGTCGACCAGACCCGGAAAGCGTTCTTGCGCATCGTCGACCAGGTGGGCAAAGCCGTCATCGAGGTGATACTTGTACCAGAAGTGATAGCCCTGGGCCTTGCTACCTTGCTGCTCGCCGACGACCACGTGCTCGAAGCCACTCAGATGTGGATCCCCGCCCAGGCTGAAGCGTCTGAACCACATCTCCATGATGGTGTTGTACCAGCGCTCGCGGGTCAGGCTGGTGCCGCTGGACTGCGCAACGTAGTCACGGGCGAGCAGCATGGGCGCGGTATCGACCATCGCGTGGACCAGGTCGTGCACCTCCTCTCGTTCTTCGGCGGTCTCGTTCTCCGGGTCACGCTCGGGGAGCGCGTAGTTGTCGAACAGCTCTCGACACAGTCTGTAGGTGCTCTGCTTGTGGCCGGGGATGACCACCTCCGGCAAGACCTTCAGGGTCGGGTCATCCAGATGCAACCGTGAGTTGACCTTGACGTAGCCATGCGCAGGATCGCCGCTGGTTGTATCGAGAATCGCGCTGATCCCGTTCTGCGCCTGGTCGGCGTCCCATATCTGCTGGTAGATGTCGCTCATCCTGACACCCTCGGGTGGATGACGATTGGCGACGGCGGGGCAGGTCCCGCTCAGGGAATGGAGCCCGCGCCGCGCGGACTCCCGGTGCCGCGGCCCGACAGTGGCGCGACCCGGGTGTGACGCTTCAGTCGCGCCGCTCGGTCTTCTGCACGTAGCTGTCGGGGCTGCGCCGGGCGAGCTCGGCCGGATCCGAGCCGGGCCGGGCCGATGGTCGACCGAACTGCAGCCCCAGGACCTCGGCACCGTCCGGCCCGGCCTGCAGGAGCGGTGTGGGCTCACCCGGCTCGACGCGGAGCACCGAGTTCGCGCCCAGCAGTCTCTCGCCTTCATGCAGCGCGCCGGCGCATACCAGGTAGTACTGGCCTCCGCCGTCACTGACCATGCCGGGCGCTGACTGTCCGGCGGGGATGCGCAGGCCGACCGCGCCGACACCGTCCGCCTGGTCGCCGAGCAGGATCTCGCGCCGCACCTGTGTGTCGATGGCGCCGAGCTCGAAGCGCGCCGCAATGTTGCGACCCGCCCTGCATGGCATCAGATGTCTGGAGCCCGGCATGCTGAAGTGACCGCCGCTGGCGATGTTACGCAGGGTGAAGAAGGAGATCCCCTCGTCACCGGCGACGATCGGCCCGTACGGGGTGTAGGCGTCGGCATACTGGAATGTGATGGGGCCCAGCGGTCGCTTGCCGATGCGTCCGCCACCGGCGACTACGACCTGGAACTGGTCGATGTCATGGAAGTGCGGATTGACCCGCGCCCCGGCATACGGCAGCTCGACCAGGAAGGCCTGAGCATCTGGTTCGATCTGACCCGAGCGACCGAAATAATTCCGCCGTCGGCCGGTCCCGTCGGCACGTTTGACCTCGATGGTGCTGGATTCGGTGCTGGCAATGCTGCGCATGGATGGGCTCCTCCGAACCCGGTCGCGTCCCGGCGGGCGAGACGATCCCCGTGCTCGTGCTGGTGGTATTCTCCTCGGCACTCGAGTATGCCCCCAACTTTCGTGGCGCGACAAACCCGCCCCCAGTGCCGGTTCTCCAGTGTCAGCCCATGGATGGTCGATGGATGGTCGACCGAGGCACGGTCGGGTCAGGGACTGCCGTTACCGCGTCGGCGTTGTCATGCGAGAATTCATGCGTACGGCGGGCCGCGCCCCGCGCGGCCGCTCAGGTAGGGTCAATCTGGAGAGCTGCGATGCCCGATTACACGCTGCACCATCTGCATCACGAGGCGTCCGACGTGGACGCGGCGGTCAGGTTCTATCAAGACAACTTCCACGCCGAGCTCACCGAGCGTACCGAACGCGACGGCGTGCAATGGGCACGGCTCAAGCTGGGGAACGTATCGCTGAACGTCACCGACCGCGGCAAGTTGGATGTGGCGCTGCAGACCTACCGTGGGCTGGACCACTTCGGCATACACACATCCGATTTCGATGCCACCATCGCGACCCTGCGGGCCAACGGCGTGAACTTCTTTCTCGAGCCGACCGCGCCGCGTCCGGGAATCCGTGTCGCATTCGTATCGGGTCCTGACAACGTCAAGATCGAGCTGCTGCAGATCTCGGCCTGAGCTTCGCGACGCACGAGAGGGTAGGCTCCTCTCGTGGGTCGCCGCGACGGTTTCGGTTCTTGCGTAGCGCTCAGCCGCCCCGGCCCAGCCATTGTCCGTAGACCGGATACTGGCTGCAGATGAACTCGATGAAGGCGGGTTTGCCCTCGGCATTGGCTGCCAGCGCGTTGCGAAGGGCCGGCTCGATCTGGTCGGGTGTATCGATCCGCTGGGTGTGCAATCCCAGCTCGCCGACCGCCCGGGACATGTCGATCTGCTCGTAGCCGGTGACCTGGTGGGTGTACGGGTCGTGGCCCGCTCCCCAGAAGCCCGGGCCATAGCCTGCGAAGCCGCCGTTCGAAACGTGCACCACGGTGATGCCGATGCGCTCTCGCACCAGTACCTCCAGGTTGCCCATCATGTAGCCCACGCCGGCGTCGCCGCTCACCGCGATGGCCGGACGCGCCGGGTCGGCCAATCGCGCCGCCATCGCGGCCGGCAGGCTGAAGCCTAGCGTGGAGACGTTGCCCCAGCCCAGGAAGGCTCGCGGCACGACCGCCGGATACACGGTGCTGAGCTGATCGCGGGTATTACCCGACTCGTGGGTGACGAACGAGTTGCGCGGGTCCAGCACCTCCATCAGTCCCTTGTAGACCCGGTAGGGATTGATGGGCTTGTCCTGGCTGTTCATCGCCTCGCGATACTTCGTCATGGCCTGGTCCAGGGTGTCACGGATCCGATCCCGCACGCCCTCGGCCTTGCGTCCATTGCCGCCGGTCTTCTCCCGCAAGCTGAGACTCAGGGCCTGCAACGTATGGCGCACATCGCCCAGCACCGCCTGTCGAGTCGGGTAGATACGATTGATGTGCAGCTCGTCGTTGATACAGCTGACGATGGTCTTGTTGTGTGGCTCCGGTATTGCGTGTGAGAAGCGGCCGGGTGACAGGCTGGATCCAATCGCGAAGATCATGTCCGCGTCTGTCAGATACTGGCTGACCTGCTCGCCCCGTACGCCCAGAGCCAGCGGGTGTGTATCGGGGAACACGCCCTTGGCCTTGAGGGTGCAGACTACCGGTGCTCCGGCGAGCTCGGCGAACTCGAGCAGCTCGCTCGCGGCGCGCGCGTACACCGCGCCCTCGCCCACGTACAGCACCGGGTTGCGGGCGCCCAGCAGCAGGTCGATGGCCAGACCTACGTCGTCCGGATCGGGCAGGGTCTTCCAGCCCTTCACCGGCAGGTACGGATCCCGCGTCTCGTCGAACTCGGCGCTCGCATCCGGCACCGCCAGCACCACCGGCCCGGGGCGGCCGCTGCGCAGCATGGTGAAGGCACGACGCATGAACTCCGGAACCCGCTCGGCGCGGTCAATATAGCCATACCACTTGGAGACCGATCTGAGACTGGTAGCGAGGTCGAACTGAGAATGCTCCGACTGTCCCTGCGGCACGCCGTCGGTGATGCAGAGCATGGGCGAACCGTCCTCGTAGGCCTGCGCGAGGCCCGCGTAGGCGACCTGCAGGCCGGCGGCGTTGACCCCTCCCTGAACGGTGCAGACGCCGATGCGTTCGCCCGCCGTGACTCGCGAGAAGGCATCGGCAAGGGCAATCGCGTAGCGATCGTCACGCATCATGATCATCGGCACGCCTTCACGGCCCAACGCATTGTTGACCCTGCACACCGGGAAGGTGGAGACCCACTGGGTCCCCTCCTGCTTGAGGATGCGGGCAATCGCGGTCGCAACGTTCAGACTCATGATCTTCCTCCTCTACTCCTG
>JAGRHX010000164.1 GCA_020444775.1 Gammaproteobacteria bacterium | reverse complement strand
CTACTTCATGGAGATGAACACCCGGATCCAGGTCGAGCATCCTGTCACCGAGATGATCCACGGGCAGGATCTGGTCGTCGAGCAGCTCAAGGTCGCGGCCGGTGAGCCGCTCGGGCTGGCCCGACGCTCGCCGGCGCTGCGCGGGCATGCCATCGAATGGCGCATCAATGCCGAGGATCCGGCGCGTGGTTTCATGCCGGCGCCGGGGCAGGTGGCGCGTTTCCAGCCGCCTGTCGGTGATGGCGTACGGGTCGATACCTTCTTGAGCAGCGGTCTGACCCTGTCACCGTACTATGATTCGATGATTGCCAAGCTCATCGTGCACGGTCGGGACCGGGCCGAGGCGCTGGCCCGATCGGTGCGTGCCCTGGACGACTTCGTCATCGAGGGCGTGGCGACCACCTTGCCGTGGCTGCGTTGGCTGGCGAGGCACCCGGATCTGGCCGCGGGGCGTGTGCACACCCGCTGGGTCGAACAACAAAGCGAGCAGCCATGAGCAGGATAAGCTTCGTCGATACCACCCTGCGTGACGGTCATCAGTGTCTGTGGGCGACGCGCATGAGCACGCGCATGCTGGAGCCGGCGCTGGAACGCATGGACCGGATTGGTTTCGAGGCCATCGAGCTGATGGGCGCGGTGCACTTCGATGCCTGCGTTCGTTATTTGAAGGAGGACCCCTGGGCACGCATCCGTCTGGTCCGCGAGCGTACCAGCACGCCGCTGCAGGCCCTGCTGCGCAGCCGCTGCGCGCTCGGTTTCGAGCTGCAGCCGGCGGACCTGAACCGGCTGTGGGTGGAGCGGTTGGTGGCGAATGGTATAGACCGCTTCGTGGCCTTCGACGGCCTGCACGATCTGGACAATCTGGTCGACGGCCTGCTGCACGCGAAGGCGCAGGGCGCGATGACCACGGGCTGGCTGATCTTCAGTCAGAGCCCGGTGCACACCGACGAGCTGTACGCGCGCAAGGCGCGCGAGTTCATCGACCGCGCCGAGGTGGACATGGTCATGATCGAGGATACCAGTGGCATCCTCACCCCTGAGCGGATCACCACCCTGGTGCCGGCGATCAAGGCGGCAATCGGCGATCGCCGCCTCGGTCTGCACACCCACAATCTGGTCGGGCTGGGGCAGCGTGCCTATCTGACCGCGGTGGATGTCGGTGTCGACCAGCTCTACACCTGTATCCCACCCGTCGCCGACGGCAATGCGCCGCCCTCGGTGTCGACCACGCTGCGCAATCTGCGCTACGCCGGCCACGAGGCCGTGCTCGATGATGCGCTGATCGCCGAGGTCGGCGCGCATTTCGACGAGGTGGCGGATCGATACGGATTTCCCAAGGGGCGACCGCAGGACTTCGATGCGGCCAACTTCGGGCATCAAATCCCCGGCGGTGTGCTCAGCAACCTCGTCTCCCAGCTGCAGGCAGCGGGGCTGGGGGATCGGGTCGATGCGGTCCTCGACGAGTGCGCGCGGGTGCGTGAGGAGCTGGGCTGGCCGATCATGGTCACGCCGTTCTCGCAGTTCGTGGGCGTGCAGGCCACCCTCAACGTGATTGAGGGCGAACGCTATGCGCGAGTGCCCGACGAGGTGAAGAAATACGCGCTGGGTTACTTCGGCAAGCTGCTGGCGCCGGTGCACGCCGATGTGCTGGATCGCATCGTCGCGCGTGGCGCGCGCAGCATCGCCGAGCACCCCCCGGAGCAGCCACCGGTGGTCGAGAGGCTGCGCCAGCGTCATCCGCACGCCGACGGTGACGAGCTGCTGTTGCGCAGCGCCTTCCCACCACATGTGCTGGATGATCGAGTGCCCGAGCCGTCGCGCGCCCCGGGTCTGGACATCGGGCAGCTGGTGAACGCGCTGCTGCGTTACGATCATCTGGACGAGGTGCGGATCACGACCGCGGAGGTCGAGCTGACCCTGCGCTGGTAGGCGTTTGGGACCGTGGTCCCGGCGGTCCCCTGATCATTCATGAATCCGACATGACCATGGTCATGCCGTGCGAGGAGAAGCCATGGCAAGCGATGAGCTGTTGTACGAGATCGAGGATGAGATCGGGCTCATCACCTTGAATCGGCCGCGTGCGATGAACGCGCTCACCTTCGAGATGTACGATCGCATCGGCGCGATCTGCGAGAGCGTGCCCACCGATGGCACGGTCAAGGCGGTCATCATCACCGGTGCGGGTGAGCGTGCCTTCGCGGCCGGCACCGACATCTCGCTGTTCCAGGACTTCCACACCGCCGAGCAGGGTATCGAGTACGAGACGAACTTCGCCGCCTGCTTCGAGCGGATCGAGCGCTGTCCGGTGCCGACCATCGCCGCTATCTCGGGTGCTTGCACCGGCGGCGGTGCCGGGATCGCGGCGGTTTGCGATCTGCGTATCGCCACCCGCAGCCTGCGCTATGGCTTTCCCATCGCGCGGACCCTGGGCAACTGCCTGTCGGTCGCCGCGCTGTCACGCTTGTCGGCGCTGCTCGGCCAGGGACGTCTGGTCGACATCATGTTGACCGCGCGCTTGATCGAGGCCGACGAGGCAAGCGCCATCGGGCTGGTCAACGAGGTGCTCGACGACCACGCGCAGCTGATGGCGCGGGCACGGACGCTGGCCACACAGCTCAAGAGCCACGCGCCGCTGACCATGCGTGCGACCAAGGAGCTGCTGCGGCGCATCCATGCGCACGGCCCCCAGGTCGACGACCGCGACATCATCGGTGAGGTCTACGCCAGCGCCGATTTCCGCGAAGGCCTGGAAGCGTTTCTGGCCAAGCGCAAGCCGCACTGGCAGGGACGATAGGTAAACGCTTCATCTTCGCTTCCCGGGTCGGCGCGCGGTGCAATGCCCCATTGCCTTCGGAGAAGAATCATGACCGAACTGCATTTCCAGCCGGCAACGGTGCTGGCACGCCTGATCCGTGAGCGCGAGATCGGTGCGCGTGAGCTGCTCGATCACTTCCTCTCACGCATCGAGCGTTACAACCCGGATTTGAACGCGATCGTCTGGATGGATGTCGACGGCGCGCGTCAGCGCGCCGATGCGGCTGACGCGGCGTTGGCCCGTGGCGACGCTGTCGGGCCGCTGCATGGCGTGCCGATGACCATCAAGGAGAGCTACAACGTCGCCGGCTCACCCACCACCTGGGGCGACCCGGTCTTCGCCGACAACGTGACGGCGGCCAGTGCGCTGAGCGTGCGGCGGCTGCAACGGGCCGGCGTGGTGCTGTTCGGCAAGACCAACGTGCCACTGATGCTGGCCGACTGGCAGAGCTATAACGCCATCCACGGCACCTGCAACAATCCCTGGGACCTCGCCCGCACGCCGGGTGGTTCCTCGGGCGGCTCGGCCGCGGCCCTGGCCGCCGGCTTGACCGGCATCGAGGCGGGCAGCGACATCGGTGCGTCGATCCGCAATCCAGCCCACTACTGCGGCGTGTTCGGACTCAAACCGACCTGGGGCGTGATTGCGCCGCAAGGCCAGTCGCTGCCAGGCGTGCACGCCTACTCGGACATCTCGGTGATCGGTCCACTGGCGCGAGGCGCGGACGATCTGGAGCTGGCACTCGATGCGATGGCGGGACCGGACGAGCTGGACGGTATCGCCTGGAAGCTCGATCTGCCGGCATGCGGCGCGAAGTCGTTGCGTGAGATGCGGGTCGCGGTCAAGCTGCGCGATCCATGTAGCGAGGTCGACGGCGCCTATGCCGACCGGCTGCAGACGCTGGTCGACGATCTCGCCCGGGCCGGGGTGGCGGTGCGCGAGGTGGAGCCGTCGGTGGATACCCGACGGCTGAACGAGATCTATGTGCTGCTGCTACGCGCGGCGACCTCTGCCCGGACCCCGGTCGAGGACATCGAGCGCTGGCGCGCGGCGCTTGAGCGGACCGACGCGGCGCGGGTGCCGTATCTGGATTACATGGTGCGTGGCTGCACGATGTCGCACCGTGACTGGCTGGCGCTGAACAACGAGCGTCACGGCCTGCGCCGTGCCTTCCAGGCCTTCTTCGAGGACTGGGATATCCTGCTTTGTCCGGCCGCCGCGTCCGCGGCCTGGCCACATGACCAGTCTGGCGAGCGCTGGCAACGGACGATCGAGGTCAACGGCCACCCGGTGCCGACCACCGACCAGCTGTTCTGGGCCGGCTACTCGGGGGTGGTCTACCTGCCTTCCACGGTAGGGCCGGCCGGCATGACCGCGCAGGGTCTGCCGGTCGGTTATCAAGCCATCGCTGGTACCGGTCGGGATCGCACCGCTATTGCATTCAGTCGATACGTGGAGCGTGAGATCGGCGGCTTCGTCCCGCCACCGGGATACGCTTGAGCGCATCCCGGTGGCGCCTGTTCAGCGACGCTTGCGGGCCGCACGCTCGTTCATGAAGCGATCGATGATGGCCTGCGGCTCGCCGGCCGCGTAGGACGCCTGCTGACCCAGCACGCCGACCCGGAAGGCATCGTCGAATCCGGACAGCGCCAGCTCGCGAAAGCGCTGCTTGGTGCGCAGGAAGGCCGTGCGTGGCTTGGCGGCGAGCTCGCTGGCCAGCGCGCGGGCCCGTGGCAGCAGCTCGTCACGTTCGACCAGCTGATTGAGCAGGCCGTGGCGGGCACATTCCTCGGCGTCCATGTGACGCCCGGTGTAGGACAGATCCTGGTTCAGTGACCAGCTCACGTGCAGGCTCATCCAGTACGCGCCCATCACGCTCGGGATGCCGGCGTTGATCTCCGGTTGCCCCATGCGGCTGCCGGCATGGCCGATGCGCAGGTCCGAGACCAGCGCCATCTGGAAGCCGCCACCGGCGGCGATCCCGTTGATGGCGGCGATGAACGGCTTGTTGGTCAGCAGGATCGTCTTGTAGATGTTGCAGACCGTGCCGAACCACGACTCGATCCGCTCCACCGTCATCTGCCTGGCCTCGGACAGGTCCACACCGGCGCAGAAGGCCCGGTCGCCGGCGCCGGTCAGGACCATGCCCTTGACGTTCTCGTCGGCATCGAGCCGGGCGATGGTCGTGGCCAGGGTGGTTGCCAGCTCCAGTGAGATGGCGTTCAGGGCTTGCGGCCGATTCATCGTCAAGGTGGCGATGCCATCGGTGATGTCCACGGAAACCACGGTGGTCAATGTCGGGTACCTCGCTGGTTGCTCGGATCGTCTGGATCGCGCAGGTGGTCAGGACTCTTGAGCACGCGACAACAGCATCGCTTCCTCGGCGACCTCCAGTGAGTCGGCAAGCCCCAGCTGAGTGGACTTGAGAAACACCCGCTTGGTCGTGCGTATGGCGTGTTGGTCGAACACGGCCAACGCCCGGGCGATGAGCAGGGCTTCCTCGAGCACCTGGTCGTCCGCGACCACCCGGTTGATGAGTCCCAGGGCCAGCGCCCGCTCGGCATCGATGTTCTCGGCCAGCATCAGCAGCTCGAAGGCCGCCTTGGGTCCGATTCGATGCACCAGTCCCGGGGTCACCATGGTCGCGGCCAGACCGCGCTTCACCTCCGGATAGCCGAACACCGCGTTGCGTGCCGCCACCACCATGTCGGTGGCGATGGCCAGATTGCAGCCGCCGCCGAGCACATAGCCGTGCACCGCGGCGATCAGCGGCTTGTCGGTGCGCTCACCCAGCCGGTAGATGCCGCGCGCCGAGCGGGCGTGCTCGCGCACGCTCTCGGCATCGTCGTCCTTGTGCGTCGCCGCTTCCTTGATGTCGGCGCCGGCCGAGAAAGCACGTCCGTTGGCATTGATGACGATACCGGTGACCGCGCGATCGGCGTGCGCCGCGTCGACCCCGGCAACGATCGCGGCGACCAGTGCGCGGCTCAGGGCGTTGAGCTGATTGGGTCGGTTCAAGGTCAAGACACGGATGCCATCGATGGTCTGGCTCAACAGGATCGGCTCGTCACTCATTGCTATCTCCTCGGGGCCTGCCTCGGGCGGTAGTGGGCGTCGTGGTGGACGCGGTGCGTTGCGGTCTCCGCGATTATCGCTGCTTCGGACGGGGCGAACCATGGCAAGCGAGCGTCGGGGGCGCTGACCGCCGCCATGATCATCGAACGGGGTCATCCATCCAGGGAGCCCGGATTCGGTCGACAAGCAGAACAGGTGCACGGGAAATCCAAGGAGGCCCAGCCCTCATGCTGCGCTATTTCGCCATCATCTGCGGTATCGCCGCGGCTCTGCACGCCCGGCCGGGTGCCGACGATCTCATGCACGCGCGGCTGTTGCCCGCCGTGGTCGTAGTCTGCATGGTCATCGTCATCGGTTGGAGCGGCACCACGATCATCGCGGTCGGCGTGCTGCTCGCCATGCACATGGACCTCACCGGCAGCGGCTTCTTCGAGTCGCTGCTCGCGCCATTGTTGCTGATGCTCGATCTGCTGGTGTTCATCTACTGGGCCTGGCGCGCCGGTCTGCTGCGCGGTGGCGATGGCGGCATGTCCGGTGGCTATGATGGATTCGATGGGTTCGATGGTGGCGGTGAATAAGCGCGGCCAGCGTTGGCGGCTTGTCAGGGCGAACGCGTTGACGCCAAGATAGCCGTTCGCCCGCCACATCCATACACCATCGTCGCGTCCGCGCGGCAGGCGCGCGCTCAGCGGTTCGCGAAGCGAGGAGGGGACACTGCTATGGCTTACGAGCTCCTGATCAAGAACGGCATGCTCATCGACGGCTCCGGCGGTCCGCGTTACCGGGCGGACATCGGCGTCAAGGACGGCCGTATCGCGACCATCGGTCGGATCCGCGGTGAGAGCGCCAAGGAGGTCATCGACGCCGAGGGGCAGGTCGTCAGCCCGGGCTTCGTGGACGGCCACACCCACATGGATGCGCAGATCTTCTGGGACACCCTCGGCTCGTGCTCCTGCTACCACGGTGTGACCAGCGTGGTGATGGGCAACTGTGGCTTCACCCTGGCGCCCTGCCGGGAGGCGGAGGTGGACTATGTCTTCCTCAATCTGGAGCGCGCCGAAGACATCAGCCGCGAGGCGATGCTGAGCGGTATCAAGTGGCAGTGGGAGAGCTACCCGGAATACCTCGAGGTCATCGACAAGCTCCCCAAGGGCATCAACTACGCGGGCTACGTCGGTCACTCCGCGCTGCGTACCTACGTCATGGGCGAGCGTGCCTTCGACGAGCAGGCCACCGAGGACGATCTGAAGGCGATGGTGGCCAACGTGCAGGACGCGGTGCGAGCCGGCGCGATCGGTTTCTCGACCTCGCGCAGCCCGGCACACCTGCGTCCGGACGACCGTCCGGTCGCGAGCCGCATCGCCGATTTCTCCGAGGTGCAGGCGATCGTCGGTGGCATGGGCGAGGCCGGCGGGGGGATCTTCCAGATTGCCATGCCGCGCGGCTCGATAGCCGAGCAGAAGGCCTTCTATCAATCCCTCATGGACCTCTCCAGAGACAGCGGTTGTCCCATCACCTTCGGCTCGCTGACCCGTCGCGCAACCCCCGGGCTGTGGCGCGAGCTCTACGAGATCATCGCCGAGGGCAACCGCGGCGGCTCGCGGGTCTGGACCCAGGTCCAGTCGCGTGAGATCAACACCGTGCTGTCATTCGAGACCCAGCTACCGTTCGATGGCTGGCCGGTGTGGGAGGACATCCGCAAGCTGCCGCTCAGCCAGCAGAAGGCGGCGCTGCTCGACCCGCAGACGCGCGCGAAGCTGGTCGCCGCGGCAAAGAGCCCGGCGCCGAATCGCAAGCTGACCGGTGGCGAGGCGCGACCCCCGGAGTGGGAGTGGTTCTTCTACATGGACAAGGCCATGTA
>JAGRHX010000013.1 GCA_020444775.1 Gammaproteobacteria bacterium | reverse complement strand
GAGAATGCCGATGCCGAGCAGGATGGCGGCGAGCACACCAAGAGCCATGCGCAAAGCAAGGAGCAGAGCAAGGTCTGAGGCTGTGTGCTCGGCACGGCATGCCGCGGCGGTGACGTCTACTGCACGCAGCGGCGTCGGGTGCGAACCATGCCCCCGAATGATGCCCCCGAGCCATGTTGCCGAAACGATTCCTTCCGGAACGATTCCATCCGGAATCATTTCCCACGGAACCGTTTCGATGATTTTCACGCGGATGCTGCTGTCGGCCGGAGACGGGTGCGATGTTTGATATCGGCTTCACGGAGCTGGTGCTGCTCGGGGTCGTCTCGCTGCTGGTCGTGGGCCCCGAACGGTTGCCAGGCATGGCGCGTAATGTCGGGCTCTGGGTGGGGCGGATAAGACGCTACGTCGCGCACGTGC
The DNA here is from genome assembly GCA_020444775.1 of Gammaproteobacteria bacterium. The sequence goes on along the minus strand of JAGRHX010000013.1, from coordinate 6,886 downwards.
GATCCGACATCGAGCGCGAGCTGCATGCGGACGAGCTGCGTCAGCTGATGAAGCGACCAACCGAGCTCGAGGAGCTCGAGCAGATCAAGAACGATCTCGAGGAGGTGGTCGAACAGACGGGCGGTGTCGTCAACGACGCCGCGCGCAACGTCAGCGAGGCCGGCCGGGAGTTCGAACGCGAGCTGCGAGACGAGCCGCAGCGGTTGACGACGGATTCCAAGACGGATGCGAACAGCATCTCGCGGTCGGAGCAGGCCGACACCGGAGCGTCTGGTGCGTCCGCTGGGAGCCCACGCGCCGAGCCGTCGGCATTGCTGTCGCCCGAGACCGCCGACCACCACGCGCCGGCCGAGGAACGTCCTCGCATCGCGGCCGACGACGCAGAGCGCGTGGACGCCGTGCCCGACACGCAGCCACGCAGGTCCGATGATGCTGAACGTCAGGCCGAGCTGAACCTGGTCTCGCCGGATGTGCCGGATGTGCCGGATGAGCCGGATGTGCCGGTCGCCGACCGGCAGCGGGGCTGAGGCGCGGCGCTACCCTCGGATCGGCGGCAGTCGATGCCCGTGGCCGCGCGTCCGATCGTAGCGGGCGTGTTCAGCATGGCAATGTCGACGTGTCGACGCCCGACCTGTCGGTTGGCGGTGGGACGCGTCAGGCCGTGGATCCAGGCCATGGACCATGACATTACGACGGACGGTGTACGTCCACCACAGACAGGCCACCTATGAGCGACGAGCAGCGCAACGGTTCCGGCGACAACGAGTCCGAGCAGCTGGATCCCGCCGGTGAGATGACCCTGGTCGAGCATCTGGTCGAGGTCCGCGATCGGCTCATCAAATGCCTCGCGTTCGTCATCGTCTTCGTGCTCGCCCTGCTGCCCTTCCAGAACAAGCTCTATCTGCTGCTGGCGGCGCCGATGATGAGCCATCTGCCGTCCGGGACGACGATGATTGCCACCGGCGTGGTCTCGCCATTTCTGACGCCGCTCAAGCTGGTGATCTATTGCGCCCTGATCCTCAGCGTGCCAGCCATCCTCTACCACCTGTGGGCCTTTGTCGCACCGGGTCTGTATCGTAGCGAGCGGCGTCTGATCTTCCCGTTGCTGCTGACCAGCAGCCTGCTGTTCTACATCGGCATGGCCTTCGCCTATTTCGTGGTGTTCCCGATCGTCTTCGATTTCCTCAGTGGGCAGACCCCGGAGGGCATCAAGCACACGCCCGATATCAGCGAGTATCTGGGCCTGGTGATGAAGCTGTTCTTTGCCTTCGGTCTGGCCTTCGAGGTACCGGTGGCCACGGTAATCGTGGTCTGGGCCGGCTTGTCCACGCCGCAGGAGCTGGCCAAGAAGCGCCCCTACATCATCGTCGGTGCGTTCGTCGTCGGTATGTTGCTGACCCCGCCCGATGCCATCTCACAGACGCTTCTCGCGTTACCCATGTGGCTGCTGTTCGAGATCGGTCTCATCTGGTCCAGATGGTATATACGCGACCCGGTCGAGAAAGCGGATATCTCGACCTGAGCGCCGGCATGGCGCTTCACTGTCCGCTCGGCGACCGGGCGAAGAACAGCGCGTTCAGATCGTCAATCAGCTCTTGCCCGGCGGTCGCGGTGAAATGATGAGCCAGCGGTGGGTTGTCGCGCTCCACCACCAGACTCTGACCGGTGCTGCGCAGGGTCAGCAGGGTGCTTCCCTGCGCGTTCGTCAACCGCAAGCGGGCGAGTGGCGCGGCGCGAACTTCCCCGGCGGCACGCACGGTGAAGGCCTTCGCGGCGCGTAACCGGGCTTCCAGCTCCGTCAGCTTCGCCGCGGGCAGCGCGCTGCCGCGGTCGTCCGTGTTCGCATCGGTCGTGTCCGGGGCGTGCAGGCTCGCCGCGGAGAGACCGCGCATGTCACCGAGCAGCTCGGACGAGCAGAACTGTTGGAGTGGGCCCTGTAGCAGCGTCCGCCAGCGGTCCTCGATCACATACAAGCGGTCGCCCAGCCGCACGTAGCGCTGCAGGCCGAGCGGCGTGCGCGCGCCCAGATCGAGGACGATGTCGTCGAAGCCCAGGCGCGCCAGCGCTGGTGGATCAAGGCCTAGAGGATCGTCGGCGACCGGCGCCGACTCGTCGCCTCGGTCGCGCATGGAGATCGATGTCGTCCGGCTGGCCGGCTCGAGGGGGCGTGCGGGCACATCCAGGATGCTCAGCAGTCGTGCGATGTGGGTGGCGTTGGCCGGATACTCGAATGGTCGGGTCAGCCACCAGCCATCGCTACGCCGGCTGAGCTGTACCGGCGCGGCCGCCGGCCGCTGGATTTCGATACGTGCGACCGTCTCGACGCTGGTATCGACCGGCAACGGGACGCGCGTTTGCGTTTCGGGGGCGGGCGCAGCCGGCCACAACCACAACGCTGTCAGCAAGGTCGCGAGCACCACCCCCAGAACGAGATTGAGCCGGGTACGCGTGCTCATCGACGCTGCCGCCGCCACAGCCAGGTCGCGCACAGCAACATCAGCAGCGGCAGCGCGATGGGGGCACCCAACGCGACCAGCGCCCGCTCGCGGTTGGTTGGATCGAAGTCCAGGTCCGTGGCCCCGATGCGCTCGATGGGCAGACGTGCATCGGTCTCGCTCAGCCAACGAAGCAGTCGGTCGGCGAGCGCGCTGTTGGCGGCAAGGCCGAGATAGGCATTGGAGAGAAAGTCCACATCCGCACAGGCGATCACCCGCTGGGTGCTTGCGACTTCGCCTTGCCTGGCGGGCCGCTGGCGTTCCAGGGACACCATCAGGTCGAGTGGCCCGGCCAGATCCTGGCCGGCATCGAAGCGTACCGCCCGGTCGAGCGGTCCGCGTTCCAGCCAGCTACGCAGCGCGCTGCTCGCGACACCCTTGACCCGCCATCCTGGTGCCGCCTGCCAGCTGATGGCCGCGCTGCTCACGAACACGGTGTTACTGCTGAAGTCCTCGAACAGCGCATGTCGGGCGTACTCGGAGACGACGATGAACTCCGGAGTGGGGCGACCCTGTACACGGCTTGTCGGATCGATGATGACACCATCCTCGAAGCTCAGGCCCAGGTCCCGGCTCAGACCGTGCAGACCGTCGTGCTCGCCGGGTACCTGACCGGGCTCGGCCAACCAGAGCAGATTGCCGCCGTCCTCCACGTAGCGCTGGATGGCTCGCTGCTCATGGGCCAGCAGCGGTTGGCGTAGCGGCAGCAGCACCAGCAGGTCCACGTCCTCGGGCACCTTCTGACCGGTGGCCAGTGACAGCGGCCGGACCGTATGACCGAGCTCCGTGGCGCGCGCGAAGAAGGCGCTCAGCGCGTCGCGTGCCTGACCGTCGATCTCGGGTTCGCCGTGGCCGGTGAGCACGGCGCTGACCCGGCGTTCGTCGGCCAGCAGTCTGAACAAGGCGTTGCTCATCGCCGCTTCGTCGAGCGCTTCCACTCGCTCACGTCTAGTCTCCGTCAGCAGCCAGAGCTCGCCCAGCGCCTTGATGTTCAGCGAGCGCGCCAGCAGTGGATCCTGCGCGGGGTCGACTATCCGTGGCTGGATATGGGAGCTGTGTCGGGTATAGCGCTCGGTGAGCTGACGCATGGCGCGCGCGGTCGGGCTGTGTGGCCGCGCGAAGCCGATCACCTGAACCGGCCGGTCCAGCAACGACAACAGCCGCAGGCTCTGCGCGTGCAGGCTGTTGCGGCCGGCCTCACTCAGGTCCAGGCTCGGTGCGTGCTGGGTGCTCAGCACGGCCAGCGCGATGGCGATGCCGCTCATCAGCATCAGCGTCAGCAGACGCGCCGCGCCGCGTCGCCAGTGCCTGGGTCGGGCGGTGCTGTCCGCCGGGCTGGAGGGGGCGCGAGGTCGGCTCATCCGTGCAGACGTATGGACTCGAGACGCCAGATGGCCAGGCCCAGTGCCCAGCCACTGAGGATCAGGAAGTAGGCCACGTCGACGCCGCGGACCAGACCGCGCAGCATGGGTTCCAGATGCGGTCGCAGCGCCAGCCAGCCGACGATCTGTCCTGGCGTGTTGGATGCCGAGTCGGAAACGGTGGGATCGATGCTCCACAAGGCGAGCAGCAGCAGCACGCCGATCAGCCCGGCCATGGCAGGTTGCGTGGTCAGGGTGGAAGCAGCGAGACCGATGGCGGCAAAGCAGGCACCACTGAGCAGCACCGCCAACAAGCCGGCACCGAGCAGCCCGTAGTCCAGGTGGCCGGCGAACAGCAGCGAGAGCGGCAGCAGGCTGATGCAGGTCAGGGCCAGCAGCACGAACGCCAGCAGCGCCAGGAACTTGCCGAACACGATCGCGGCGAGTGAACAGGGCGCGCTCTGCAGCAGCACGAAGCTGCCGGTGCGTCGCTCCTCGCTGATCGAGCGCATGCTCAGCAGCGGCAACAGCAGCAGCATCACCAGGACCGTGGTGTTCAGCAGCGGCGAGACGACGACCGCGGTGATACCGGCGCTGCTGTTGGCCGCAACCAGGGCCGGCTGTTGCTCGACGAAGCCGATCAGCAGCCTGAGGAACACGAACACGCCGAGCACCAGCTGCATCGAGGCCAGCACACACCAAGCGGCGGGAGAGCCGAGCAGACCGCGGATCTCGTGGCGGGCGATGGCGAGCATCAGGGCAGCTCCGGGCGCTGCCCGGCGACGTCGGCCGCGGCCGTGCCGTGCCCCAGGGTCAAAGCGAGGAAGCGTGCCTGCAGGGCATCGTCAGGTCCATGAGCGCCGGTCGCGCGCAGCTCGAACAAGCCCCAGTCGTTCTCCACCGCGCGTGTCGCGATGCGTTCGGCGAGCTGGTCCATGCGTGTATCCGGCTCGCGGGAGCTGAGCTCGAAGCGCTGCGCGGAGAGTGGTCGGAGTTGCAGCTCGGGCCACGCCGCACGCAGCACCGTGGCGCCGGGCGAACGGCTCAGACCCAGCACCAGGCGCACGGCGCCGGGGGCGCCCCGGCCAGCGTCTGCCGCATGGGCTGCGTCTCGTGCATCGTCACCGGATTCGAGCTCGGGTAGCGGCGCGTCGTACACGCCTCGACCCTCGTGGATGATCTGCACCCGGTCGCAGAGCGCACGCACCTCGGCCAAGAGATGGGTCGACAGCAGCACCGCGCAGTGTTCGGCCAGATTCCGGATCAAGTCGCGGATCTCGAGCATCTGTGCCGGGTCCAGACCTGTGCCGGGCTCGTCCAGGACCAGCAGATCCGGGCCGTGTACGATGGCCTGGGCTATGCCCAGACGCTGCAGGAAGCCGCCCGACAGGCTGCCGATCCGCGCCTGACGCACTGACTCGAGCCCGCACAGCGTCAGGCAGCGGCGCAGCGCGGGCTCCAGCTGCTCAGGTGGCAGCCGACGCAGCCGAGCGCAGTGCCGCAGAAAGGTCTCGACCCGGTGAGCGGGATGCGCGGGAACGACCTGCGGCAGATATCCAATGTGTAATCGTGCGGCGATAGGTTGACGCGCGAGGTCCTGGCCCAGGATCCGGACCCGGCCGCGGTCGGGTGTCAGCACACCACACAGCACCTGCAGGGCGGTGCTCTTGCCCGCGCCATTCAAGCCGAGCAGACCCAGCACCTCGCCGCGCGCGACGCGTATGTCCAGGCCGCGCAGCGCATGGGTGCGGCCGTGCCAGCGATGCAGGTCGCTGCCTTCGAGTATCGGCTCGGATGACATGCCCGAATCATAGCCTCCCTGTGGGCCGTGCGTCCCGGGAGCGCGAGCACTTGCATGGCGGTGTAACCGGCGCCGGTGTAGCCTTCCGGTCGTTTGCATGACCGTCGTGCGTATGCCCGAGCGGGCACGTCACTTGATCCACGTTGCTGTACTTGCCGATTCGGCCAGCGCTACACTGCGCGCGTTTGTCCTGGTCGAGGCTGATTTCTCGGCCTTTGTCCTGCTGCCGCGTGCCATGCGGTCGTCCTGTACGGGCGATCCGTGCGCGAGAATTCCTGCTTGTAATGCCTCGCCTGTAATGCCCCGCCTGTAATGCAGTGAAATGCAACAGGCCCGGTCAGGTCGGGAGGGCAGGCACGCGGAACGTCGTCAGGAAGGCGACCCACAGGAACCGGCCGTGCGGGCCGATAAGGATCGGGAGAACGACCTGTTCGCGGATTTCGGTTTGCGGTTGCAGATGGCTACCGCGCCGTCGCCGCGGCCCGCCCGAATTCGGATGTCGTTCCCGGATGGCGTTTCTGGATGTCGTTTCTGGCGGTCGCTGCAGAAAGTCGATTGGCCGCGTCCCGACCCGATGGTTCGGACGTGGCGAGGACCACCAAAGCTTTTCGGTAACCACTCGTGATCAATGGAATCCTGGACCTGCCCTGGTGGGGTGTGGTCGCCTTTGCCCTGGCGCTGACTCATCTCACGATCGTGTCGGTGACCATCTATCTGCATCGATGCATGGCCCACCGGGCCATCGAGTTGCATCCCGCGCTCGCACACTTCTTCCGTTTCTGGATCTGGCTGACCACCGGCATGCGCACCCATCAGTGGATGGCGGTGCATCGAAAGCACCATGCCAAGGTCGATTCGGACAATGACCCGCACAGTCCCGTGCGCTTCGGCTTGCGCAAGGTGCTGTTGCAGGGGGCCGAGCTTTATGCCGCCGAGGCGAGCAACGCCCAGACGGTGGCCCAGTACGGCGCCGGCCGGCCAGATGATTGGATCGAGCGGCATCTGTACACCCCGCACGGCTGGTGGGGACCGGGACTGATGCTGATCATCGACGTGCTGTTCTTCGGTCCCATCGGCCTGACCGTGTGGGCCGTGCAGATGCTCTGGATTCCGGTGCTGGCCGCCGGCGTGGTCAACGGTCTGGGCCACCATTCGGGCTATCGCCGCTTCGAGACTCCTGACACGTCCACCAATCTGGTCCCTTGGGGCATCCTGATTGGCGGCGAGGA
>JAGRHX010000163.1 GCA_020444775.1 Gammaproteobacteria bacterium | reverse complement strand
CGGCCGGACTCGAGGATGTCGCGCGCCAGGGCATAGCCCTGTCCGCCGCGCACGTCGGGATCGAACTCGAGGATGCGGCTGGCGAGCTGCAGTGCCTTCTCGCGCAGATCGCGAGGTTGATCCGGATGATTCTCCAGGACCTGCATCACGTCACGGGCTTCCAGCACCGGACCGATGCCACGCCCGATGGGCTGACGGCCGTCGGTGATCATGACCTCGATGTGCAGACCGACGCGGTCACCGACGAACTCGAACAGCTTGCGCAGGCGCAGCGCGTCGGTCTGGGTGCGGACCTTGGCGGTCGGTCCGGTGGGGATGTCCACCAGCAGATGGGTGGCCCCCGCGGCGAGCTTCTTCGCGAGGATAGAGGCGACCAGCTGACCGGGCGAGTCGATGGCGAGCGGGCGCTCGACCGAGATCAGGATGTCGTCCACCGGTGCCAGCCGGGCGGTGCCGCCCCAGGCCAGACAGCCGCGTTGACCGCGCACGATCTCGTCGAGCCGCTCGATGGCCAGATCCACCTCGGCCAGCACTTCCATGGTGTCGGCCGTGCCGGCCGGTGAGGTGATCGCACGGCTCGATGTCTTGGGAATGAACATGCCGTGAGCGGCGACGATCGGCACCACCAGCATGCTGGTGCGATTGCCCGGAATACCGCCGATGCAGTGCTTGTCGGCGACCAGCGGCTCGCGCCAGTCCAGCGTCTCACCGCTCTCGGCCATGGCGCGGGTCAGGTACAGCACCTCGTCGCGCTCCATGCCGGTCTCGCTGCACGCGACGAGGAACGCGGCCAGCTCGATCTTGGCGTAGCGGTGCGCGGTGATGTCGCGGCAGATCGCGGCATAGGCGGGTGGATCGAGCCGTTCTCCGGCGATCTTGCGATGCACCGCACCGAGCGATTGTGGCGGCTTGGCGTGCGCGACCGTGGTTGGCGTTCCCTCGGGCAAACCGAGCTGCGCGAAGGTCTCCAGGCTCAGACCGAGCTGTGTCGGCGTGGTGATGGTATCGTCGTCGACCACGTTGAGCGTGGCCAGGATCGAGTGCGTGCCCGACTCGTCCCCGATCTCGACCTTGGACAGGGCCTGGAATCCCTCGCTGCGATAGACCTGGCAGTCGCGATGCAGATAGGCGACATTCTCCTTGTAGGTGTCGATACCTACACGTCGCAGCTCCAGGGTATGTCGGGTGACGCCATTCATCGGCGCAGCATAGCAGTCCGGTCCACGCGGGCGGAATGACGATGGCTACGCATGCCGACCGCGAGAGGGCGTGCGCGTATCGACACCAGAGCGCTGACCTCGGGCAGGTGAGGGGCATGCGCGAGGGCCGGGACGGGACAGTGTTCGGAGCACGGGCCGGGACATACGGGGCGACCGCATCGAGTGACAACTACCAGTCCTGCTTCCCCACAGCTCGTCGGCATCGGCTGCGTGCTCGGCGCGGTGTTCCTGTTCTCGCTGCAGGACGCGTTGATCAAGGCCTTGAGCGGCGACTATGCGCTGCACGAGGTGATCCTGGCGCGGGCAAGCGTGGCGGCGCTGGTGTTGCTGGTGGTCGCACGCACCGAAGGCGTCAGATGCGTGCTGTGCACGGCCCGACCGTTGCTCAACATATTGCGCGGGCTGTTCATCGTCGTCACCAACATGTGTTTCTTCCTGGCGCTGGCGAGCATGCCGCTTGCCGATGCCGTCGCGCTGTTCTTCGTCGCGCCACTGTTCATCACGCTGCTGTCCATACCGATTCTTGGTGAGCGCGTCGGCAGGCATCGTTGGACGGCGGTGCTGGTTGGCATGGTCGGGGTATTCGTCATGCTCAGACCCGGCGATGGCGGCTTCGACCGCGTGGCCCTGTTGCCACTGTTGGCGGCGCTGGGCTATGCGGCCACGCAGATGGTGACCCGACGTATCGGTCTGGCCGACCGCGCATCGACCATGGCGATGTACATCCAGGTGACCTTCATCTGCGTGAGCCTTTGCTTTGGTCTCATCGCCGGCGACGGACGCTTCGCCGAGTCTGGTGGGGCGAGCTGGCAGTTCCTGCTCAGGGCCTGGGTGATCCCTGAGCTCGACGATGCGGTGCTGGTGCTCGTCATCGGCCTGCTCAATGCCTTCGGTGCGTGGCTGATGACGCAGGCCTACCGCACCTGCGAGGCGACGACCGTGGCGCCGTTCGAGTACGTGGCCCTGCCGTTCTCGATGCTCTGGGGCTTGCTGCTGTGGGGCGATTGGCCCGGCCCGAGCACGCTGATGGGCATCGGCCTGATCATCGGCGCGGGTCTGTACGTGTTCTACCGCGAGGC
>JAGRHX010000012.1 GCA_020444775.1 Gammaproteobacteria bacterium | reverse complement strand
CCTAGACCGAGGCGGGCCCGCACCACGCAGGATATACGGACCGGAGCATTCGCGGGAGAATCAGCCAGCCCCCTGGCCGCGGCTGCAACGCCATGAAAAGGACGGATGTATGCAAACCCTGTGCATGCAGCTGCGACAGAGTGGCTTGACTGTCAAGCATACCTGCCAAGAGGTCGGGCAGTCGGCATTAGCTCGAGTGCCAAGAGCACGCCCATTGTTTTGAAGCGATACCGTGAACGAGCCCACGCTCAAGCTCTTCATCTCATACTCAAGGGCCGACGCCGCCTTTGCCGACGAGCTCGTCGCGGGCTTGGAGTACGATGGCCGTTACCAGGTCACGATCGACCGACACTCCATCATCGAGGGTGAGGATTGGAAGGCGCGTCTGGGCGCGCTCATCGCGGACGCAGACACGATCGTGTTCATCCTGTCACCGGCTTCGGCGCGTTCGGACATCTGCGCTTGGGAAGTCGAGGAGGCGCACCGACTGTCCAAGCGTATCCTGCCAGCGCTGGCCGCGCCCGTCGGTTCGGCGTCCGTGCCGGTGAGACTCGCGGCGCTCAACTATGTACGCTTCGATCCGCTCGAGGATGGCCGGCCGCGCTCCTTCATGGCGGGTCTCACCGCGCTGGTACGCGCGCTCAACACCGATGTGGCCTGGTTGCGTGAGCATACCCGGTACCAGGGCCTCGCCCGTAGCTGGGACCAGGCCGGTCGACCGGACAATCGTCTGCTCTCCGGTAGCGACGTCGCCACGGCCAAACGCTGGGCCTCGGAGCGGCCAAAGGATGCGCCGGAGATCACGGCGCTGCATCTGGACTACATTCGTGCCAGCGAAGCGGTCGAGGCGGCGCGTGCCAATGCGGAGCGACAGCGACTGGCAGAGGTCGACGCTGCCCAACGTGCGCGTGCCGACGCGCTCGGTCAGCTGGAGCAGGCGACGGTCGCAAAGCTCGAAGCCTCCCGCCGGTTGGTGCGACGCACGGTGGCGCTGGCCGTGGTGGGCATCCTCCTGGTGCTGGCACTGGCAGGTGCCATGGGACTGTATGCACGGTGGCAGGCCAAGCTTGCGCAGACCATGGAGGAAGCCGCGAACAAGCAGGACACGCTGCTGCGTCAGCTTCAGTCAGAAACCGAGCGCGCTGACCAGTTCATCCGTCTGGTAGACAAGAACCCGGCCGGTCGCCGCGCGATGGAGAAGATCTGTATTGAAGCCGTCGACGTCACCCACACCTTGGCCTCGACCGCTTCCGAGAGCGCCTACGTCGAATCGAAGTCGCGCTTTTTCGAGCTGTATTACGGCCCCATGTACATCGTCGAGATCCACCAGGCAAAGCACTCATCCGGTCGCAGTGACATCGAATCATCGATGGTGCGGTTCGGACGCCAGCTCGAAGCGCTGGACCTTGGCGATCTGCCGCTACCGCGAACCGACCTGTGCCGACCCGCGCAGGAGGTCAGAGATGCGTGTGTTGCGTATCTGGACGTCTCGGCACGGAACCCATGTGAGTGAGCGTACCGAGCGAGCATCAGCCGATGCCCCGTGCTGGAGACTTGCTGTACCTGTTGAGTTCTCGGTGACTTGCCACGGGTGCTGCCTGACCGACTTCGGAGCACCTCGGATGGTTGTTCAGGCGCGGCTCGACCAGCTCCGGTAGGACGGGTTTCCTGTCCACCACGCCCATTGTCGACTCTTACTGGGGCGCGCTTCACGTGAAGCCGGTCGCAGGCTTGCAGGTCGCCCGCAACAAGCTGCTCCGGCGCCTGCGTCGGCCAGCCGGAGTGCTGTCGAGGCTGGCGGCCCCCTTCCTACAGGCTTGGTAAGAGGAGACGCCCGCCATCCACGGCAACAGCCGCGAGCCGCTTTCTCGAACATCGCCTACGCTCGTACGAAGCGACCCGACACCAGCCGCAAACTGACGATGTCTCGCATATGAGCAAGTATCTGCACTTCGATCAGATCTCACCGGTGAAATTGACACTTCGCCTGCGAGAGGCCACCACACAGTCGTGACAAGAATGGTCAGGCACTCGTTGAGGAAATGGTCATACGGCGTGAACTGGCCATCAATTTCTGCGCCATCAATTTCTGCGAGTTCGAACCGCAGTACGAAGCCTACGGATGCCTGCCGCAATGGGCCCGGACCACACCTGGCAAACACCGGGACGACCCACCCCCACACCGCTACACACGCGCGCAGCTCGAGGCGGCCGAAACCGATGACCCCTATTGGAACGCCGCGATGCACGAAATGGTGGATAGCGGATATTTGCACAACTACATGCGAATGTACTGGGGCAAGAAGGTCCTGGAGTGGTGCAACCCCCCGGATACGCCTTTCGAACCATCCTCCATCTGAACAACAGATAGTTCATCGATGGACGGGATCCCAACTCCTTCGCGGGTGTCGCCTGGATACTCGGCAATCACGACCGCGCATGCTCCGAACGCGCGGTGTTTGGCAAGGTTCGCTATGTGAACGCGGCGGGGCTGAAACGCAAGTTCGACATCGATGGCTATGTTGAAGAAGTCCGGGCACTTCGAGGCTGTTGACAAGCATCCGTTGCCTGATGGCAGGCGTTCTGACCTGTCCAGTCCGAGCAAAGACTGTGCAGGTGCCATCACGACGCGTTCACCGCTTCGTACCCAGCACCGCGGCGGCGTTCTTTCGCCCCTTACCGTTTGCCTGGATGGCAAAGCCCAGATGGGTCAGATCGGCTTGCAACAGCCGTGCGCGGTATGCCTCGTCGTCGAGCCAGCGTTGCACGAACATCTGGATGTCGCTCGTCGTCGACTCGACTCCGCAGCCACCGCATGCCGCCGACAGCACGCTCAGCGTTTGCCATCTTTGACGCGCGGCATCTGAGAGCAGCGAGTAGGGTTCAACCGGTTCCGGTTCACCTGGCCCATCTTGCGCGGGCCGGCTCCGTACCTGCTGGGCGGCCGCACCCACGAGCTCAGCGCTGACAGCCAACGGTGGCATACCTCGCTTGCGTCGCTCGGCATTGATCGCATCCAGTGCCAGGCTCGCCTGGCGCTTGCCATCGAGGCTATCGAGTGGCGCGGCATCTTCGGACCCACTGGAGCTGCCCGGGCCGGCAAAGGTCTGAACCGCGAAGACACGGCCCGCTTCCGCAGCAAGCCCGAAACCGAAGCGACTGAGCCCATCGGACAGAATGTTCTCTCGATGGCCCTCGCTGTTCATCCAACCGCGATGGAAGGCCTCGACACGCTCGCGCCCGACCGGACCGGGACAGCCGCGACAGACAGCAATGTTCTCGGCGACCAGCTGCCATTGATTGCCGCCCTGGACGAGATATCGATCGCGCACAGTGTCACCCTCCGGTGACTTGTGCGCGTAGTAGTCGCGTTCGAGCATATCTGCGGCATGTGCCTGCGCCGCGCGGTCCAGGCGCTCACTGGCCGACATCGACTGCAGCTGCTGCCGCCCGCGATCGGCGTTGACCAGCTCGAGCGCCAAGGCGCGCAGCCGTTGCAGGTCGGCGCTCTGCGCAGATGCCGTTTCGAGCCAGCAGGTGCCGAGGACGAACGCCAGTGCGAGCACAGCACACGGCACACGTGCTGGCTGCCCGCGAGAATGTCCAGCAACCACAGAGCAGAGGGTGACTGCGCTATCGGATCTCTCGATGCGTTGTTGGCTGGAGGGACTCATTCCAGGTTCACCATTTCTGATCGCGCATCCGGTCTCATGTTCCCGATACGACCGAGCGATCAATATACATGCCAACAAACTGCTCGCACGCACGCAACCGCGGCGCTGTGGGTCGATGCTCGCTGCCAGACGGCATCGCTGGAGACCACGCCACCGCATCTGCGTGTCGCACTCGACGGGTACCTCAGCGACGTTTGAGCCCCGGGCTTGAAGCGTCAACTGACTGCTGCTCGAGCGAGCGCCGCTTTTGAGCACCTGTACGATTATCTCGATACTGTCCTGACTCGATATCATCATGATGACTTCACTGCACGCTTGCGTGCCAACACGTACCGAGGTACTTGCAAGACAGCGCCATCGGGCAGCCAGAAATCGAGCAGCACGCGTTCCGAGCGTACCGGTCGATGATGCTACGGAGCCCAGGTTTTGCCGGTCGCAGACCGAAGCTTGGGAAACCCGGTCTTGGTCAGCTTCCCACACCGCCGCCGTTTCCGTGCTTGACCTGTCCGCGCCCTCCTCGGCCTTTTCCGCAGAGGCATCGTAGACGCGGTCGGTCCGCGTCGCCCAGGGATCCATGGTACGGTCCATATGGGCCAAGACTGGCTGGCGGGACAGCCGGTCGGGGTCCGGTTTCCCTTTCCCAGGCCCACACCTGTTCGCCACGACCGGAGCGTCACCCACAAGCTATCTCACGCACCGTTTCGGACCGGTCGAGTTCGAGGAGAACGTTCGGGCAGCCGGGAAGCCGCCCGGTAGAGGCAGCGCCTGGAGCCCGTTAGGTCATCTCGGGCTGTTACGGGCGCCGGACCCGCGAGGAGTGGCCGAGTCCCGGGAAACCAAGGTGGCGGTTGCTCGTTTGCGACATTGCTGGCGCCGCAGCGATGCGCGGCGCCGCATCTGTTCTGGTTCGTGAAGTTCCGCAAGCTGGCGCAAGAGCGGGGACACCAGATCCAAGCGGTTCAAGGTGTTCCCGGCAACGCCGAATGTCATCGGCTCGGACAAGTCCGCGAAGCTCGCCGGCAAGTTCGATGCCCGCGAAGCGAAGGAGCGCGAAGTCGCCTGACCGGCGATCTCGTCTCTCAACAATCTGGCGCGGCAGCCATCCGGTCGCCGCGCCTTTCGATGCAGGAACAGCAGATGGATTTCGCAGACGGGCTTCCCGCCATTGTCGGCTGGCTCGCCACCACTTGCTCCGTGAGCAGTTTCGTGCCGCAAGCGTGGAAGATCATCAAGACCCGCCAAGCCGACGATATTTCCGTCGGCATGTACGCTCTCACCGTCACCGGGTTCATCCTGTGGACAAGCTACGGCGTGCTGATCATGGCGTGGCCGCTGGTGGTGACGAATGCCATCTGCGCGACACTATCCGGGTTCATTCTTCTGATGACCATGCTACCGAGACGTAAAAGGGATGAGGTCGCCGACGCGCTCGATCCACATGCGCGTCCCGACCCGAGGACGCGCTAGATGGATATCGGCTTCGTGCGCGAGCGGCAGCGCATAAAGGTGAAGATCGACACGTTTCCGTTCACGCACCACGGCACGATCGACGGCAACGACGTCGAGCCGGGCCCCGGCAGGGCCGTCACTGTCGAGGTCAGGACGGGCGGGCGCCGGCTGACCGAGTTCCTCATGAGCCCGCTGCTCCGCGGCATGAGCGAGAGCGCGCGCTACTCGAACGCTCGTTCGTCCCACCATGGGTAGCTTTCGGGCATCTGCGTCGCCGCGCTGTCGGTGAACCGAGGCTCGCGCTTCTCGAGAAAGGATGCGACCCCTTCGCGCGCATCCGACATGGCGCCGAGCGCGCGCATGCCGCGTGAATCGAGCTTGTGTGCCTCCATGGGGTGATCGGCGCCAGCCATCTTCCACAGAAGATTGCGATTGTAGGCAACCGATACCGCACCGGTATTGGCCGCGATCTCGCGCGCCAGGGCGCGTGCCGCCGGCATCAATTCATGCGCGGCATGCACCGATCGAACCAGCCCGCCCTGCAAGGCTTCCGCCGCATCGAACACGCGGCCGGTGAGGACCCATTCCTGCGCTTGCGCCATCCCCACGGCGCGGGTGAGAAACCAGGAGGAACACGCCTCCATCACCACGGCGCGGCGGGTGAA
>JAGRHX010000162.1 GCA_020444775.1 Gammaproteobacteria bacterium | reverse complement strand
CCAGGGCGTGGATGCTGCCACGCATCCGCCCTTCTTCGTTGACGAAATGTGGGAACAGCCAGTCGATCTCCTGCAGCCGCTCGCGGTGCGCATCTGGGATGATGCGACTCATACCGCCGGTTGCTTCGATCTCGACCACCCGAGAAATCTTCACACGCCCAATCCGCCAGACCTCTCCCGCCATCGCTGCATCTCCCCAGAATTGATCCGTTTGGTTGATCCGTTCGATCAGTCGCGGCCGCCTGGCGCAGCCGGTCCACTCAGGCAAGCTGCAGACCGGTCCAGGACAATCGCGCCAGCACGCAGAACACCACCACCAGCAGCGCCGGCGCCCGCCACACTGCCAGCAGCGAGAACGCGAGCAGCGCGATCGCGAGATCCGCGGGTTGCTGCACCGCTCCGGTGAAGACCGGATCGTACAGCGCGGCGGCCAGCAAGCCGACCACGGCCGCGTTGACGCCGGCGATCGCGCGCGCCGCGTTGGGGCGGCGCGCCACGCGTGCCCAGACCGGCAACACGCCCGCGGTGAGCAGGAAGCCCGGCATGAAGATCGCGACGCTCGCGAGCAGCGCCAGCGCAATCGGCAAGAGCGCTGAAGCCATAGCCGAAGCCGAAGCCGAAGCCGACGCCAAAGCTGACGATTGATCGGCGGCAGGCGCAATCTGGGCACCCAGAAACGCGGCAATGGAGAACAACGGTCCCGGCATCGCCTGCGCCGCGCCATAGCCCGCAAGGAAGGACTCGCGGCTTACCCAGCCGGGCTCGACCACGGCGCTCTCGAGCAGCGGCAGTACCACGTGACCACCACCGAACACCAACGCGCCCGACCGATAAAAAGCGTTGGCGACCGACCATGCGTCGGGCAGCGGCCGAGCCGCGTTGGCGGCCTGCGCGGTGGACGACGGCTCCGAGCCGAGCTGACCGAGCGCTGGCAGCAGGAACAACAACGCCAGAAACACCGCGAGCAAGCCGAAACCCAGTCGCGGGCCGTGCCGCACCTTCAGCATGTGCTCGTCCAGCGGGGTATCCACCGAGCAGAAGATCATGCCGCCAATCCCGCCGAGCAACACCACAACCAGCTGGTCTGCCGGATTGGTCCACGCCAGCACCAGGGCTGCGGCCAATGCGGCTATGGAGGCGCGCGATCGATCGAAGCACAGCTGTCGACTCATGCCCAGCACGGCATGAGCGACCACCGCCAGGGCAACGATCTTCAGACCCTGCACCGCGGCCAGGGCGGGCTCGCCGCTGAGCGTGGGCAACCAGAGCGCGAACAGTAGCAAGGCCAGCACCGACGGCGTGGTGAAGGCGACGAACGCGGCGAGACCACCGGCCCAACCGGCGCGTATGAGTCCGAGCGCGAAACCCACCTGGCTGCTCGCCGGCCCGGGCAGGAACTGACACAGAGCGACCAGCTGCGCGTAGTCAGCCTCGTTCAACCAGCCCCTACGCTCCACGAGCTCCCGACGAAAATAAGCCAGGTGCGCTATCGGGCCGCCAAACGAGGTCAGACCCAAGCGGATGAAGGCCGAGAATACCTCGGCCGCGGAACCTGGTCGCGACATGCGGACGACTCTCCTGATGCTACCGGGCATCGGCGATGCGACGGATGAAACGCGCTGGCTGGCGCCAGGGGGTAAATGCAGCCGACTTCAGGGATGCCCGGAGAACGACACGCATTTCTGTGGCGGATTGCAAATCACAGGTCTATACTTCATTTCGCTTAGGAACAAGCCTGCCCGATCTCCCTCTCGAGTCCTTCCTCTAGTCGCGAATCGGCATCGAAACGGTTTCGAAGCCAGTCATCGCCCGCCAGGATGGCGTGTCGGTAAACACCCAGACAGGCGAGTGATGTGTAAGCGGTCGTCGTGCACTCCAGCACCTTCGTCCAGAGGCCTATGCAGAAGAGCTTTCGAACGAAGCATATGGCACGACCCCGACGACCGCGCACTTTTTCTTGATGGAGCTCAGTTTGACAAAGCTATATGTCGGCAACCTTCCCTGGACCGCGTCTGAAGACGACATCCGGGAGCTGTTTGCCTCAATCGGTGAAATCCACTCGTGCAACCTCATCACTGATCGCGAAACGGGCCGCTCTCGCGGTTTCGCGTTCGTCGAGCTGGACAAGGCCGAGGCCAACAAGGCCATCTCCCAGCTCAACGGTCAGGACTTCGGCGGCAGACCACTGCGCATCAACGAGGCGCAGGACCGTCCCCGTCGGACCGGTGGAGGTGGTGCTGGCGGCGGACGCTGGTAAGCACACCGGCTTACGCAGCGCGTTCGAACGCCATGATCTGGCAATGAGTTTGAGCGCCCGCCGCTGAAGGTCGAATCAGGGCCTCCGGGTTCGCCCGTAACCCGGAGGCCCGAGTAAAGTCGTCTCTGCCCGGGTCTGACAGCAGACCATGCTCTCCCGCCAAGCCCCCCAATCTGGCCGATGGTCGCGACTCAGTCGCGATAGCTCGAGTCCAGTCTATCCATCTTTCGCATCAGCGCCTCGAACTCCAGTGCGCCCGGCTCGGCTTCCAGCTCGAGGAATTTGAGCGTATCCAGATGCGATTGGCGTGCCACCGGTTCCGGTATCGTATGCAGGTCTCCCGCGGCCGCTGCATCGAGCTGCACCTGGCAGGCGCGCTCCAGTCGATACAAGCGGATGAATGCCTCCGGGATGGTACGGCCAACCGTCAATAGCCCGTGATTCCGCAAGATCAGCGCCGGATGGTTACCAAGGCTCGCCAGCAGCCGCGTGCGCTCGTCGGTGTCCAGGCTCGGACCTTCAAAATCGTGATAGCCGACGTCGTTATAGAAGTTGGTCGAATACATGTGCACCTGCGCGAGTCCCCGGGCACAAGCCGCGATGGCCATGCCCGAACGCGTATGCGTATGCATCACGCACTTATTGATGCTGTTCGCCATGTGAACCGCGGAGTGAATCACGAAGCCGGCGCGGTTGACCGGGTATTCACTGCCACAGACCTTGTTGCCTTCGATATCGATCTCGACCAGATTCGACGCGGTGATCTCGTCGTAGGCCAGCCCATAGGGGTTGATCAAGAAGGTCGGCGTCTCGCGCGGCAGGCGCACGGTCAGGTGTCCGTAGATGAGCTCGGACCAACCCAGATACTCGACTATTCGATACGCAGCAGCGAGCTGCACCCGCAAGACGCGCTCGCGTTGTTGCAATGAACTGCTGCGCACGACCTGGCGTGCCGAAACCGAAGCACTCATCGTCCCATCTCCTCTAGTACCGGTAATCTTGCCCGCTCGTGCTCGGCCTGTTGAATCAGTCTGGTTGGGAGCGTCTGCGAGTTCACCGGGCCGGTGCGTCCGCCGACTCGGCTTCCTAGAAGCCCTCAACCATGGGCGCCGCATCAGGCGCCGACCGCAACGCGAAGCATGTCCTTATACTACGCCAGTACCTTTGCACAGGAGAGCGACGTGCCCCGAATCAACGCCGAACGATTGCTCCAGGATCTCCATCAGCTGCGCACCTTCGGCGCTTGTGGCAATGGCGTGGTGAGACCCTCGCTTTCGGAAATCGACATGGCCTCGCGGCGCTGGCTGTGCGAGCGATTCGAGGCCGCCGGGCTGACCACCGTCGTCGATGGGGTCGGCAACGTCATCGGGCAGTCCGCCAATCCCGGACCCGCACTGGTGGTGGGTTCGCATTCCGACACCCAGCCCACGGGCGGCTGGCTGGACGGCGCACTTGGCGTGATCTACGGCCTCGAGGTCGCTCGGGCCCTGGCGGAGGACGAGAGGACCCGTCATCTGGCCGTCGACGTCGCCTCATGGATCGATGAGGAAGGCACTTTTCTCGGCTGCCTGGGCAGCCGTGCCTGGTGCGGCGTGCTGGATTCACAGAGCGTGGCCGAATCCCGAAACGCCGCGGGACAGAGCCTGCAGGATGCGCTGGTCGAGGCCGGGCTGTCCGGCCGCGCCCACGCCCGTCTGGACCCGCATCGTCAGTTCGCCTACTTGGAGGCGCACATCGAGCAGGGACCGTATCTGGAAGCCGACGACAAACGCATCGGGGTGGTAACCGGTATCGTCGGTATCCGCGGCTATGAGGTCCGCTTCGATGGGCAACAAAATCACGCCGGCACGACACCGATGGCCCTGCGCCGCGACGCCGGCATGGCCCTCATCGAGTTCGGACACGCGATCAACCAGGCGTTCCGACAGCTGGCGGGAGAGCGAACCGTCTGGACCATCGGCCGCGCCGACTTCGAGCCGGGCGCGCCGAGCATCATTCCGGGTCGGGCCCGGATGATGCTACAGATGCGTGACGCGGATGACGCGCTGCTCGATGCGATGGAGGCCAGCGCCGCACAGATTGCCAGCCAGATGAGCGCGGCCGGCCCGGTCAGCATAGACTTCGCACGGTCCCGCGAACCGGTACGGCCGACAATCATGGATGAGGCGCTGCAAGCGCATCTACGTAACGCGGCCGAGCAGCACGCCAGCGGACGCTGGGTCAGCATGCCCAGCGCGGCCGGACACGATCCGATGGTAATAAGCCATCACATTCCGTGCGCCATGCTATTCATTCCGAGCATCGACGGCATCAGTCACGATTTCGCTGAGGACAGCCGGGCCGACGACATCGTGCTGGGCTGCCAGGTGCTGACCGATGCCGCGGCAAGCATTCTCACCGCCCGCCAGCAGGACGGCTGATCCAAGGCGCTCACGCGAACGGCCGATCGCCGAGAATGGTGCAGCGACGCATCACGCGTCGCTCGCGGGCCGCATCATAGCTGGTCGCGCGATGCAGCACGCAGCGGTTGTCCCAGACCACCAGCTCCCCGGGCCGGTAGTGATGACGGTAGACCAGCTCCGGGCGGATTATGCTGGCGTTGAGATGCTCGATCAGCGCCCGACCCTCGACGTAACTCATGCCGATCACTGATTCCGCGTGGTCACCCAAGAACACGGCGCGTCGTCCGGTCTCGGGGTGACGACGCACGATAGGGTGCGCGACGGGCGGCACGGCGCGTCGCTGCTCTTCGCTCATCGGGTCCTCGCCATGCCGTCGGGTGCGCGAGAAGTCGAGGTTGTGCACCGCTTTCAGTCCCTGCAGTCGCTGCCGGATAGCATCGTCCAGCGCCTCGTACGCCCCATACATGTCACAGAAGTGGGTTTCTCCGCCTTCCGAGGGAACCTCGACCGAGTACATGATGGTTGCGTGCCCGGTGCGCTCGCGCCATGAGCCATCGGTGTGCCAGTGGAGCGTACCGCGATCCGGATGACGGCCGTTCGGCTGGCCGTGCTCGTCCAGGTTGCTCAGGTAATAGAGCTCCGGATGGCCGCTCGCGTGGTATTGATTCATCACATGAATCTGTACCTCGCCAAAGAATCGCGCGAACGCCACCTGCGCATCCGGAGGTAATGCCTGCTCGCCGAACAGCAATAGCTGGTGGTCGAGAAAGGTCTGGTAGATGTGCGCGAACAGCTCATCGCTCATCGGCTCGGCCAGATCCACCCCGACGATCTCGGCCCCCAGGGCGCCGAGCGGACGCACTTCGAACGGCCGCTCGCCAACAGCGCGAAGCGGCCTGGACGCTGTTGGTTGCACCGACGATACGGTTGGGCTCGTGACATTCGCCGACATACGTCTCACCTCGACCTCGTTCCAAACCAACGTGCTCGGTCGCCCCGGATTGCATCACATACGCACGACCGAGCCAGCAGAACCGGCTCTGATGGTCAATCGCAACGATCAGTCACGGCGCCCGGATTTTCCGGCAGACGCCGCGATATCGATGCCGGCCAGCTGCTCGTAGACCTTGACCACCGCCGCGTCGTCGGCGCGTTGGTAGCCGAGCGCAGCGGCAGCCAGGAATTGCTGTAGCGTCACCGCGGCCAGTGGCACTGGCATATCCAGGGCACGCGCCGCATCCAAGGCGATGCCCAGATCCTTCTTGAAGATATCGACCACCCCACGCGGGCTGTAGTCGCCCTTGATGATGTTCGGCACTCGACTCTGCCAGACGAACGAGCTCGCCGCGCCACTACCCAGCACCTCGTATACCACGTTCGGGTCGGCCCCGGCACGCGTCGCCAATGCCAGCGCCTCGGCGGTCGCGGCGACATGAATGCCACACAGCACCTGGTTCGCCATCTTCACCGTTCGCGCCCAGCCCGACGACGCCCAGATTCAAGCTCATGGAAGGATCCCGCAGTAGTCGGATTGGCCCGCCACGCCGGTCACCGGCGAGAGGAAGTCAGTCGCGGTCATCGCTCGGCCGGACGCTGTAGTGGTCGTCCTTGATGCGCTGGCCGATGTCCTTGATGTGACTGAGATCGTAGCTGCGTGCCTGCAGGTCACGCGCGCGTTCGCGTGCCCAACCCTGGTCCACGTGCAGGCTCCTGAACACACAGAAATGCAGAAGCAGCAGCACCGACCAGATACCCATCGGCCAGAAGGTCCACCATCCCCCCCCCAGCGCCAGGTTCAGCAACAGCAAAAGCGCCATGCCCGACCAGAAACAGGTGCGGTGCAGGTAATAGGCCCGCACCGAGAGCACCGCGTGCATGAGCCCGGCCAATGCTCAGCCGCTCGACGGCGGGCCCGCATCGTCCCGCTCGACCACGCGCTCCGACATATGCGGGTAGAAGCGCCCGAGCTGCAGGACCCGCCAGGAGTAGCGTGCCCAGAGCAGCACGAAGATCATGATCAGCGCCTGGTCGAGTCCGCCGAGGTTTGGCGGGAAGCCCCAGGTCAGATAGTAAAGGACGGCCGAGATCGGCGTCAGCGCGCAATACAGCGCCGCCAGATGATGCTTGAGGAAACCGAAGATCAGCGCCGCGCAGACCACGCTGAAGGCGTACAAACCCACCCCCATGAGCTTGCCCTGCGGTAGCTTGCCGGTCACTGCGACCAGTGCGACGGCCGCGAACAGGATGCCGATGAACAAGGTGTACGCATACACCTCGTAGTCGGCCTGACGTCGACTCAGACGCCGTACCGGCGTGGCATATGGGGTCTTCTCCTCGTCGTACACATAGCGCTTGAAGTACTTGTCCAGGCTCATGTGATGACCGCCGTGACAGTGAAGAGATTCAGCATCGACCCCATACTCGGCGCGACCGCACCACAATGCAAAAGGGGCGGTGCTCACGCGCCGCCCCTTGGCGTCTCTCAAGACCAACCAGCAACCACCCCGAGTCGGTGGGTGGGCACGGCAAGCGATGAACAGCGTGTCAGGCCTTGCCCTGTGCCTTCAATCGCTCCTCGCGCTCGCGAGCCTTGACCTCGAGCAGGTCATCGAGCTCCTCGAGCTTCAAACGCTCCTTGCCTTCGATCTTACCACCGGCCTCCTCGGGCCATTCCAGCGTCATCAGCTTGAAACGGATGTTCTGCGGACCGAACAGCACGACCACGGTCTGACACCAGACCGCGAGACCCGCAAGCCCCGCGAGGATCAGACCGAGGACCAGGACCGACTTGATGATCCAGCGATGCGAGAGGCCGACGGTGGACGCCGAGATCTCGCTGATGGCCCAGGAGTCGTAGGCGTACTCGAACGCGAAGTAGGTCACCACCGCGCAATAGGGCAGCAGGAAGAAGGTGGTGCCCAGAAACTCCAGCCAGGCCTTCTTTCGAAAGCTCAAGGTCTCGCGCACCAGGTCCACCCGCACGTGGGTGTTCCAGATGTAGCCATAGCCCAGCACCAGCGCGAACAGCGCGGTGTGGAAATGCCACTCCCACTCCTGCAGCACGGTGGACTCGAATATCCAACCGTACTGGTCGCGCATGTCCATCTGCCAGGCACCGAACGAACGGATCCCCACGTCCCACATGGTGACCAGGATCAGCGGCAGGATCATCCACGACCCGATCAGACCGAAGAACTGGACGAAGCTGCGTAGCGCGCGGCTCACTTTGACCAGTAGCGGCAGCTCCGACTCGGGCGTGTGGGCAGGGGCCTGGACATCGGCGGCGGTTGCAGTCTGTTCACTCATGATGATTCCTCCCCGCTACTTGTCGTACACACCGTGCATCAGCGCCAGCGCCACGTTCGGCTGCCAGATGACGATGGCCAGGCCGATGAGCTGCAGCAGCACGAACGGGATGATGCCCTTGTAAATGCTCTGGATCTTGATCTCGGCGGGCGCGATGCCCTTCAGATAGAACAGCGCGAAGCCAAAGGGCGGCGTCAGGAAGGAGGTTTGCAGGTTCACCGCCATGAGGATGATGAACCAGACGACCAGATCCTGCTTGTCGATGTGCTCACCGAAATCCATCCCGGCGACCAGCGGTGCGAACACCGGCAGCACGATCAGGGTGATCTCGATCCAGTCGAGGAAGAAGCCGAGCAGGAAGACCACGAACAGGATGAAGATCAGGATGCCGTCCGGCCCCAGCGGCAGGCCGGTCAGCATGCCCTCGATCACCTCGTCACCGCCCAGGCCGCGCAGCACCACCGAGAACGCGGTGGCACCGAAGAAGATCGCGAAGATGAAGGACGCCGTGGTGGTGGTCGAGCGGATCGAGTCGCGCAGCACCTGCAGCGTCAGCCGGCGGTTGGCGGCGGCCAAGCCCATCGCACCGGCGGCGCCGACGCCCGACGCTTCGGTCGGCGTCGCGATGCCGGCGAAGATCGAACCCAGTACCGCGAGGATCAACCCGGCGGTCGGCAACACCGCCTTCAGCACGCCCCACACCACCGTCCAGTTGACCGGCTCGCGGTCCGGATCGACCGGCGCCACGTGGGGACGGAAGTAGGACAGCAGCAGCACGTAGGCCACGTACAGCGAGCCCAGGATCATGCCCGGGAAGAACGCGCCCATGAACAGGTCGCCGACCGAAGCGTCCGGATTGGCCAGCCGGTCGGCCATCAGCACCAGCATGATCGAAGGCGGAATCAGGATGCCGAGCGTGCCCGAGGCGCAGGCGGTACCGACCGCCAGTTCCTTCGAGTAGCCACTCTTCATCATGATCGGTAGCGACAACATGCCGAGCAGCACCACCGAGGCGCCGATGATGCCGGTGGTGGCGGCCAGGATCACGCCGATCACCACCACCGTCACGGCATAGCCGCCGCGCACGCCGCCGAACAGCTTGACCATGTTCTGCATCAGGCGCTCGGCCACGCCCGACTGGTCGAGCATGATGCCCATGAAGATGAACATCGGCAGCGCGACCAGGGTTTC
>JAGRHX010001510.1 GCA_020444775.1 Gammaproteobacteria bacterium | reverse complement strand
CCATGTTTGCCTTTGGCATCCTGGGTGTGCTGATCCGGCGGCTGCGTATACCGGCGCCGACAATTCTGATCGGTTTCGTGCTGTCTGCGCTCTTGGAGGACAACCTGCGTCGTGCGCTGCTGATCTCGCAAGGTGACGTGCTAGCGCTGTTCAAGAGCCCGCTGGCCATCGGTCTGCACACCGCCACGCTGATCATCGTCGTGACGGTGACCTACCGGGCGATACGCCGATCGCGTTTCGGGCGCGTGGGCTCCGCGGTCGCCCAGGAGTGATGCAGGTGTAAGTCGACCCGGGCTGCGACACTTGCCGCCCGGCGTCAATCCAGCCAGCGTTCTCTGGCTTCTCGCTGGGCCGCTGGTCGGCCTGGCGCCGCAACGCTTCGCTGATATCGATGAACGCTCGGCGTTGCGCCCAGGTTCCGTTCGGCCGTTGGTTTCTTCGATGCCCTGACAGGCCGATCCGAGCACGGAGTCGTCGCCGGTATTGATGGCCAGGCGGAAGACCACGCATGTCGTCGCTGAACGCCGTCGTGTTGTTGTTCGCACGGCGGCGCAGCTCTTGAGCAGGGGAGATCTCAGGAATGCGCGGTCCAAAACCCCCGGCGTCGTTGCCAGATCCACCACGCGCTGGCCGTTCATCTCTCCGACACTCTCCATCCTCCATCCGTATGCACGGGCGGACGAGCCGTCCATGCCTCCCCTGGGTCGGCATGTGGATGCGGGCGCGGCCCGCCCACTGCCTCTATACGAGGTGATGTTGGCGACTCGTGCTCGTCCCGGCAGCGCTCCCTGACAGAAAGATTGGCTTGCTGATTGCACCGAGCCCGATGTGTTCGAACGTTGGCATCGATTTCATCTCGTCATCGCGTTCTTCGCAGTGACGAGACTCTGTCGACGTTCTTCATATCGACTCACTACATGTGAGCAACCCAATCCCTTCTGGTAGCACCAAGGAGACCAACATGACCTCCATCCTGACACCCAGATACCGAAAGCACCTGGTCGCATCCACGCTTGCAGCCGTGCTCGCCATGCCCCTGGCCGCAACGGCGGCGCAATCGACGCAGGACAAGTCTGCTGCCACCGGCATGCAGGACACCCAAAAGACCGATGATCAAGCACGCGACTGGCGGATGACGCGTGATACCCGGCTGGCTACCGACGTGCTCGAGCGCTTGAGTGGCAGCTCTTCCCTTTGGGGCGCCTCCATCACCGTGTCGGCGGACGATGGAGACGTGACGTTGGACGGTAGTGTTACGAGTGAGGGCCAGAAGGAGCGCGCGCTTCGTCTGGCGCGCGATGTTCGAGGCGTGCAAGCCGTCGAGGATTCGCTGTCAATCGACGAGGACGCGAAGCAACAGTTCGTCAGGGTCGACGACGAGATCAGTGCCAGGCAGGCTGCAAAAGCGGTCGCCAGCGCGATTGGCACCGGCGAGGTGGAGGCTGGTTGGCTGTACGGCTATGTCGTCGAGGGTGACGAGTTCCAGGTCGACGTCGTTGCCGATGCTGGACGCATTTCGCTGGACGGCGATATCCCGAGCTTTGCCAATCTCCAGCAGGTGCTGAAGAACGTGCGTGCGATTGAAGGCGTGCGCAGCATCGAGACCGATGTTCGCGTCGACGAGGAACGCATGACCTATGGTCGTCGGACCGGGCCCGCCGGACAGTACGCGGCGGCCGGTCCATATGCTCGTGCCGGTGCCTATCGAATGGCGCAACCCGTTGTCTGCGAGTGTGCATGCCCATCCGCGGAGTTCTCGCGCATGGAGGAAGAGAGTGGGGACACCAAGAAGTAACAACCACGGCATGCAGGGTGGCGCACCTGTTACAACTCAACCATCCCGTGCG
>JAGRHX010000161.1 GCA_020444775.1 Gammaproteobacteria bacterium | reverse complement strand
GCGCGGGTCGGAGATCATGAAGAACGCGAACAGCAGCAGAGCGCCGGACTGCAGCTGATGCACGACGATGTCGAACGGATCACCAAGGTACAGCGCACGTGCGCAGAGCAGCCCGGCGTAGCCGATCAGGAACGTGGCGCTGATGTCCAGGCGCCGGGCACGTGTCAGCACGCATAGCGCAAGTCCGGTCATCGCAAGTCCCAGCAACGCCACGCGTCCCCATTGACCCGGCGAGACCCAGCTCCCCGGGTAACACAGCAGCATGACGGCGATGCCGAAGGTGGCGGGGTTGAACAGATGCTTGCCACGGACCCGCAGCACGAACTTGCTGCCCACGGCCAGGAAGCCGGCCAACGCGCCGAGCGCGGCCTGGTCGACACGCAGCAGCAGACAGAGTGACAAAGCGGTGATGACCGCGCTCGGCCAGGTGTGCCGGGGTCGCGCGGCGTGCCACAACCGCCCCATCCAGTGCGCGCCCAGAGCGCCGGCGAAAGTCGCCAGCATCTGCATGGCGTTCAGCTCGAATCCGAGCTGAACGATACCGTAGCCGAGCAGCAGGCTCAGTGCGAGGATCTGCAGCGGACGTGGGTCACCGGCGCTGAGCCCGGCACGAAGGGCGGCGAAGAGTCGATATCCGCTGGGTTCGCGAACGTGCATGGAGCATGCGCGGGGCGGGGCGGCGGCGGCCGCCGTGCAGTCGCTGGGGAGCGCACGTGGTTCTGCCGACCGTCGCGGCCCTGGCCGGTCAACGACGCTCGAAGACCTCGAGTGCCGCCACCTTGTCCAGCGGCACGCTCAGCTTGCCACCGCCGTCTATACCCGCCAGCCGTAGATTGACCTGATTGTCGTTCAGCGAGGTCAAGGCCCCCTTGTAGACCTGCCCGTCGTCGGCGACCACCTTCAACAGACTGTTGGTATGCAACTGGAGATCCATGCGCTCGATGCGGTGCCAGGCATAGGAGCCACCGCTGCTCGGACCGACGATGACCGGATGCACCGGATCCTGGCTGACCGCGGGAGGGGCAACGGCAGTAGGGGCAACGGCAGCTGGCGCGCTGACCGGTCGAGGATCGCGGGCCTCGGGCATTCCTGACGTGGACGCCATCTTGGTTGAGTTGCCGGCCTTGAATCGCACCGTCACCGAAGGTTCCAGCTCGGCGCGCAGACCGGACACGCCGGACAGCATGGACTTGATTGCATCAATGTTGTCGGGCTCGCCGCTCGCCAGCCTGGCGAGCTTTTCCGCGTCGTCGAGCAGGCGGTCGAACTCGACGTCGATGAGTGTGATCCGCGAGCCCTCGACATAGCTGGCGTTGGTCTCGAGGATCTCGCCGTCCACCTCGACGGCCAGGTTCATGCGCATGCCCTTGAACATCTGTTTCATCATGTTCATCGCGGCCTTGTCCATCTCGGCGTCGGCCGCCGTCTTGGGCGGCGCGGCGCGCGGTGCCTGGGCGTCGTTCCCGAGCTTGCCGGGCTTTTCGCCCCTTTGTCCCCCAGCTTGTTCCCCAGCGCTTCCCTTGGATGGGATGTTGATGGCCAGCACCCGGGCGCCATCCTCGCCCGCGGGTGGCATGGAGAAGCGGATCATCTGCGCCGGCTTGGCCTGTGACTTGCCGGTCGCGCCCTGACCGCCCGGTTCACCAGGGCTCTGTGAGACACTCAGCGTGTTGATGTCGTCGAAGGCGTAGGTCGCGACGTAGCCTTCGCCGTTCTCGTTGCGGGCCGGTTGCACGTCGACCAGACGTGCCCCCTCGCCCATGGTCTTTGCCTTGGCTTCGAGATCGGCGCGGTCATAGAGCCCGGTATCGCCGTCCTTGCCCTCTGCGCCACCCAGGCCCTTGCTCATCTGACGCGTCATGTTGACCAGTTCCTGGCCCATGATCATGGTCTCACGCACCTCGCCCGTGCCATCGGGATTGACGCGGACCACGGTCTCCACGTGCATGCAGCCGGACAGCATGCCGAGTATCACGAATACGGAAAGAAGACCTCGAAGCTTGGTCATCGGGTGGGACTCCTTGGCAATGTACCGGAGCAATGTACGGGGCCGATGTATGCGGCCGATGTACGGGAACCATGTACCGGCGACCGAGCAGCTGGTGTGCCGTCTGCGACGGGCATCGACCAGCTACTGGTCCTCGTGGCGGCTTGCCCCGGGTCGAAGGTACGGCGGGAACGATAGCCGAATCGAATCGCGCTTGCGCAGGCGTGGCCGCTGGCGGCGGCATCGCGCCGTCGTCGCCGATATCGGCGCGTCACCGGGCATTCCTTAGAAAACCACGGCGGGAATGGTTCTGGCGCCGCGGCTCGCACGCCGCGCGGGGCCTACCTCCAGGTGGAGGACCGGCGCGCCGTCACGTTCAGCGGCGTGCGAGCGCTTCGATGTCCGGGCGCGGGCGGCATAGCCGCGGATCCTGTGCGAACATCGCCTCGAGCGCCGCGGCCACGCCGATCACGAAGCGGTCGCTGTGCAGCGCCGGGCCGACGATCTGCAGGCCGAAGGGCATGCCCAGATGATCGACACCGCAGGGCAGCTGCACGATCGGGTGTCCGGTCAGCGTGAGCCCTGCGCATATGTCCACCCATTTGATGTAGTTGGGCAGTCGTTCGCCGTTGATGGTGTCGCAGTAGAGCTGGTCGACCGGAAACGGCGAGACCGCCGCGGTCGGGCAGATCAACACGTCGTGGCTGTCGAAGAAGCTCTGGAAGGCACGATAGATGCGGGTCTGCTCGGCCATTGCCCAGGCGATGGATTCCGGGCGCATCTGCAGCGCGGCCTCGATATTGGACCGGTTGTTCGGGCCGAGCGAAGCCTTTTCCTGCTCGTAGTGCTCGTAGCGTCCGGCCAGGAAGTGCATGCCCCGGATCAGCCAGAACACCTCGCTGGCTGTGCTCATCTGCGGGTCGTGGGGCTCGCAGCTGCGCAGCCAGCCGGCGATCGCCGCGATCCGATCGCGGAACACGGCGCGGATGTCATTATCGATTGGCGCGAAGCCCAGATCCTCGCTGTAGGCGACCCGCAGCGTCGACAGGTCCACCGGCTCGATGTGCTGGTAGATGGCTGGATCGTGGGGTCTGTGCAGCGGATCGCAGACATCGCCACCGGCAAAGCCGGACAGCATCAGACTCGCATCCGCGACGCTGCGCGCCATGGGGCCCTGCACGTTGTAGGTGGTCAGACCGATGCCGCGCCGATCCGAGGGCACTGTGCCGGGGGTGCCGCGGATCGACACCACGCCGCAGAACGACGCGGGTGTGCGCAGGCTGCCGCCGGTGTCGGAGCCCGTGCATATGGGCGCCATGTCGGTCGCCAGCGCCACCGCCGAGCCGCCGGAGGAGCCGCCGCAGGTCCTGGTCGTGTCGAAGGGATTGACCGTCGCGCCGTAGACGTCGTTGACGGTGTTCGCGCCGGCGCCGAACTCGGGGGTGTTGGTCTTGCCGATGACGATGGCCCCGGCATGCCGCAGGGCCGCGATGAGTCGCTCGTCGCGCTCCGGTATCCAGTCGGCGTGCAGTCTGGACCCGAAAGTGGTGCGCAGACCGGCCGTCACATTCAGATCCTTGACCCCGAGTGGCAGGCCGTGCAGTGGACCGAGCTCGTCGCCACGCATGACCGCCTGCTCGGCTTCGCGGGCGCTGGCAAGCGCGACCTCGTAGTCGGTCGCGACCATCGCGTTGACGCTCGGATTGATGAGCTCGATGCGCTCGATGCAGGCTTGGGTCAGCTCGACCGGTGAGATTTGTCTGCGACCTATCATCGCGCGCGCGGTGCAGGCGCTCAGCTCGCACAATGACTCGGTTGCGGTGCCGGGGCTCTTGTTCATGTGCAGACTCGCGGGTAGGCGGCGCGCGGCATCTGTGCCACGGCGGGCGATGAGGACGGCGGCGCTCGGGCCCGAGGTTGCGCCGTGATGGCGTATTCATGGGTTCGCCGCGGATGATACCGCCTCGGTCTGGCCCGGCACAGCGCCGGCCGCCGCTACCGGTTTCACGCGAAAGCCTGGCAGGGCATCGATTCGGGAGGGTGCAGACATCGAAATCGTGGCGCTGGACGATGAGGCGCGGATTGCGGCGCTTGCCGAGCGCGCGCCGTGCAACCCGTTCCTGACGCTCGCTTATCTGAAGGCGATGCGCGGGCAGGGCGCCGAGCCGTGGGTGCTGGCCGCGGATGACGAGCAGGACGCGATCAGCCCGGTACTGGTCTATAGAGGTCGTCTGAACACCGAGGTCTATGTGCTGAGCACGCCGGGGGGGCCAGCCGGGTCGAGCTTCTGGCCGGTGTTGTGGGCCTGGCTGCGACGCCAGCGGGTGACCTGGTTGCATCTGCAGAGTTTTGCGGCTGAGCATGATTGGCCCGCCGAGGCGCTGCTCGGGACCTCGGGCGAGCCACCTGCTGCCACCGCCCGTTGCGGCGCGCGCGAGCCCCGTACCGAATTCGTGCTCGACCTGCAGGGCGCAAAGATGCGTGACCCGACGCGGCGTGTCGCTGGCTACACCAGCAACCATCGGCGTAAGCTGCGGCGGGCGATGACGGCCGGGTTGCGAGTCGTCCGGCGCGCCGATCGGCACGCTTGCGAGACGCACGCGGCGTTGATGAACCGCTCCGCGCAGCGACGTAGCCTGCGTGGTGACGCGTCGGCCCGCGGCGCGCGCCTTGACTACCGGGGCGAGGAGATCGCCGGGTTCGTCACCGAGGGCGCGGGCTGCTTGTATCAGGCACTGCTGGATGGCGACACGGCGCTGGCCTCGGTGCTGGTGCTGCGCTCGAGCGCGGGCGGCTATTACCAGTCCGCGGGCGCGAGCCCGGAGGGCCTGGCCAACGGCGCGCCGGTGATGCTGGTCGACGCAATCGCGCAAGCGCTGCAGGCCGATGGCAGCCGGCGTCTCAACCTCGGGGGTGCCACCGACGCCGAGCCCGGTCTGCTGCGCTTCAAGCAGGGCTTCGGCGCCGCCACGGTGCCGCTGTGCAGCGTCAGCTGCGATCTGCGCGCGAGCTGGCAACGTGTTCTCGAGCGTTTGCTGACGCGCCGCTGAGCTGCGACTGCCAGACGCGGTACGAGTGCCCGGATCCGGTACACTCACGGTCCTGTCCGATGGCTGGGGTGGAAGGCGATGAAATTGAAGATCGATCGAATCGAGGTGTTTGGCGTGGCGATGCCGCTGGCCGGCACCTTTACCAGCGGTGGTGTCTCCAAGAGCGTGACCAAGTGCGTGGTGGTGCGTCTCACAGCGACCGACGGCACGGTCGGGATCAGCAGCATCGATCCCGCCAGCACGGCCCGCTCGCCAAACACCGGTCCGGAGCTGGCGGTCGCGATCCGCGATCGCCTGGGCCCTGCGATCATCGGTCAGGACGCCCGCAACATCCGGCGGCTGAACGAGATGATGAGCGCGCTCACGCCCGAGCAGCCCGGTGCGGTGGCCGGCGTCGAGCTGGCCTGTGTCGAGCTGGTCTGTCAGGCCATGGGGATCCCGCTGCACGGCTGGTTGGGTGGCGCGGTCGAGGATCGGCTGCGCTTCAACGGCTGGATAGGCGAGCTGCCGCCCGAGGAAGCCGCCACCGAGGCCCGACGTTGGCTGCAGGCCGGCTTCAAGTCCGCCAAGATCAAGGTCGGCAGTGGCGTGGACGCAGACCATGATCGGGTCGCCGCGGTTCGGGAGGTGGTGGGCGGCGCCATGCAGCTGCGCATGGACGCCAACCAGCAGTACGACACGCGAAACGCCCTCGAGTTGTGTCGGCGGGTCCGCCAGTACGACTTGCAACTGTTCGAGCAACCGGTGCCGAAGGACGATCTGGAGGGGCTGGCTCGGATCCGTCGGGAAGGCGGTATTCCCATCATGGCCGACGAGTCGATCAGCGACCACGAGAGCCTGATCAGAGTGATCAAGGCCGATTGCGCCGATTACGTGAAGTTCGGTATCAAGCAGGTGGGCAGCCTGCTGCGTGCGGCGAGCATGCTCGAGACGGCGCAGGCGGCCGGTCTGCCGGTGGTGCTTGGCCACGGTTTCGGTCTGGACCCCAGCACCATGGCGGAGATCATGCTGGCCTCGACCTCGCGCAACGTGGTGCCCGGTCTGGAGTGCGTCGGGCCCCTGAAGGTGGTAGACAGTGTCGCCTCGAAGCCTCTGGATATCTCCAGTGGTAGCCTCGAGCTGCCTATGGCTCCGGGTCTGGGTATCAGCCTGGATGATGCCAAGCTCGCTGAATATGGTTTCGAGTTCTGACCATGGTGGAGGTGCGGAACGAATTCATCGTGATGACGTCCGGTGCCTTCACCGCGGCGCATCTGGCGCTGCTGCCCGGGCTGGAGCAGACGCTCGGTGCCCCGGTGGTGACCGCGACCACCTCGGTCGGCACCGGGGACAGCTCGATCGAGAATCGTCTGAAGCGTGGAGAGCGTGCCGATCTGGTGATCGTCACCGAAGGTCTGCTCGGCCAGTTCGTGGATGCGGGGTTGGTTCGGGCCGAGGGCTGCACGCCTGTCGCCAGCTCGTCGATCGCGCTGGCGGTTCGTGACGGTGCGCCAGTCCCGGATCTGTCCAGCGTCGAGGCTCTCAGACAGACCCTGCTCGGCGCGCGCTGCGTCGCCTACTCGGCCAGTGTCAGCGGCCGCTATCTGACCACCGAGCTCTACCAGCGGCTCGGCATCGCCGAGCAGATGCTGCCCAGGAGCCGCTTCGTCGGAGGGGGTGAACGCACCGGTGCGGTGGTGGCGCGCGGCGAGGCGGACATCGCCGTCCAGCAGCTCAGCGAGCTGTTACCGGTGGCCGGTATCGCGCACATCACACCGCTGCCGGCCGAGGTGCAGAAGGTGTCGAGGATCTGCGCCGGTATCGGCGCCAATGCATCGGATCCCGCGCGCTCACGCGCGGCGATTGATCTGCTCGTGTCGTCGCAGGCCGCCGAGGCAATCCGTGGGACTGGCTTGGAGCCGCTCGGCGCGGGCTGAGCGTCGTTAGGACTCGCTGCGAGTGGGCAGGTGGACTGACTCGGAAGACCCGTCCGGGGGAACCGATCCGCGCGGGCTGGGCAAGATGTTCTGGCAGTCCGAGCGGGGCAGTCCAGGCGGGCATCTGGACGTGCCGAGCCATCGCATGATCCGAATTGGTCGGGGTGAGAGGATTTGAACCTCCGACCC
>JAGRHX010000160.1 GCA_020444775.1 Gammaproteobacteria bacterium | reverse complement strand
TCGATGAATGCCATGCGCCCGCTTTCACCGATGGCAAAAGCCGACGCCACCCGACCGTAGGGTGCGCAGGTCAGGTATTGACCCGAGAACATCTGGAGTGTCCGGTTGTACCAGGGTGAACACGCCAGGCCGGACAATCTCGGTCGGTCGTCCATACGCAACGACCCGACACCGGGCGCGAGTCGATATCATCGCACGCTGACACCGCTCGACGCATCCGAGCGGGTCAGCCTGTAGACCGCGCAATCGTCCTCGCCGAATCGCCGGTGCTCGAGAAAGCGGAAGCCGAGCCGTTCGTAGAAGCGTCGGGCCCGCGTGTTCGACGCCAGCGGGTCGATGATGATGGCCTCGACGCAAGGCTCGGCAAAGCAGCGTTGGATGGCCATCCTCATCATCTGCGTGCCCAGGCCGCGTCCGACATACGCCGGCTCGCCAATCCAGATGTCGATGGCGCGTAAGTTGTCGGGGCAGTCACCCCAGTAGTGAGCGTCCTCGCGGGCCGGGTCGATGATCTGGACGAAGCCGATGGGTCGATTGTCGATCTCGGCGATGAGCTGCTCGCGCCAGTCGGGGTCGCGAGCCAGCTCGCTCTCCCAACCCCAGTCCTCCATGCCCTTGGCATCGACGATGTGAGGCTCGGCGTCCCAGCGTCGAAGCATCTCGAGGTCGTCCGCGGTCGCCGGACGCAGCCGCATGTCACTGGTCATCCGTGTGTGTCTCCTGATCGCCCGCCAGACTCGGGCCGGCGCCGACCTGAGTATGACCGCTTGACCCGCGTCAAGCGCACGACCGATGCCTCGCATTTAAAGATTCATTTCAGTTGCATCTTTTTATGCCGCTATCCACAATCATCTTCGCTTCATCATTCGATAACCGTGAGGTCATCATGCATCCCACACGCAGACTCTGGACGGGGCTGGGCATCGTCTTCGTCCTCTCCTTCGCTGCCCTCGGCTGGCTGGGTCGCGAGATCTATCTCGCCGCGCCGCCGGTGCCGACGGCAGTGATCAGCAGCGATGGCACGACCGTCTTCAGCGGTGAGCAGATCCGCTACGGACAGCAGGTCTGGCTGGCCGCCGGCGGACAGCAGCTCGGCACCGTCTGGGGTCATGGCAGCTATGTGGCCCCGGACTGGTCGGCCGATTGGCTGCACCGCGAAGCGCTCGCCCTCGCCACGCGCTACACCGCCGAACAGCACGCGGCGAGCTATACGGCGCTCGACCCGGTCGACAAGGCCGCCATCGACGCGCGCGTTCAGGTCGAGATGCGCGCCAACACCTACGACCAGAGAACCGATACGGTGACCGTGACGCCGGCGCGAGCCGCCGCGATCGCCCGGGTGGCCGAGCACTACGACGGCGTGTTCGGTGATGCAGCGACCGCGGGTGCGCTACGTGAGCAGTACGCCATGGTCGACGATACCCTCCCGGATCCGACCGATCGGGCCGCGCTCGCCGCCTTCTTCTTCTGGTCGGCCTGGTCGGCGGTGACCGATCGGCCCGGGCAGAGCGGGCTGTCCTACACGAGCAACTGGCCCCACGAGCCGCTGGTCGGCAACACGCTGACGACGAACGCCGCGCTGTGGAGCGTGGCGAGCATCATCCTGCTCATTGCCGGTATCGCCGCGATGCTCTGGTACCACTCGGCACACGCCGAGGAAGCCGACCCGAAACCGCCACGCGCCGACCCGCTGCTCGGCGCCGTGCCGACCGCCTCGATGCGTGCGACACGCAAGTACTTCTTCGTCGTAATCGGGCTGTTTCTCACCCAGATCGGCATGGGCGCGCTGACCGCGCACTACGCGGTCGAAGGCCAGGCCTTCTTCGGTCTGCCACTGGCCGAGATCCTGCCCTACACGGTTAGCCGCAGCGTGCACACCCAGTTCGGCGTGTTCTGGATCGCGACCGCCTGGCTCGCCACCGGCCTGTACATCGCGCCACTGCTCTCCGGCCACGAACCGCGTTGGCAGAAGCTCGGCGTGGACGTGTTGTTCTGGGCACTGATCCTGGTCGTGGTGGGCTCGACCGCATGCGGCTGGCTCGGCGCCATCGCCCGCCAGAACGTCGATTTCAGCTTCTGGCTCGGCACCCAGGGACTGGAGTTCACCAACATGGGTCGGGTGTGGCAATTCGGACTGTTTGCGGGCCTCCTGTTCTGGCTGTTCCTGATGGGCAGGGCATTGTGGCCGGCCTTGCGCAGCCCTTCGGAGACTCGTGGGCTGATTGCCATGGTGTTCCTCTCGGCGACCTGCATCGGCGGCTTCTACGCCGCGTCGCTGGCCTGGGGCCAGCAAACCCACTACGCGATGATCGAGTACTGGCGCTGGTGGCTGGTGCACCTGTGGGTGGAAGGCTTCTTCGAGGTCTTCGCAACCGCCGTGGTCGCACTGATCTTCACCCGCCTCGGACTGGTGCGGGCGAGCAGCGCGAACCGCGCCATCGTCATGGAGACCATCGTGTTCCTGTTCGGCGGGATCCTCGGCACGCTGCATCATCTGTACTGGACCGGCACCCCGACCTCGGTGATCGCCGTGGGCTCGGTGTTCTCGGCGCTCGAGGTGGTGCCGCTCGCGCTGCTCGGTCTGGAGGGCTGGCGCAACTACCAGCGCAGCCGCGCCGCGCCGTGGGTGGCGGCCTATCGCTGGCCGATCCTGTTCTTCGTCGCGGTCGGATTCTGGAACACGGTCGGGGCCGGTCTGCTGGGCTTCGCCATCAATCCACCCATCTCGCTCTACTACGTGCAAGGGTTGAACCTCACCCCAGCACACGGCCACGCCGCGCTGTTCGGTGTCTACGGCATGCTCGGCATCGGCCTGATGCTGTTCTGCCTGCG
>JAGRHX010000002.1 GCA_020444775.1 Gammaproteobacteria bacterium | reverse complement strand
CATCACGATCCAGTCGAGATCGCCGCGGAGCAGCAGGCTCAGCTTCCGCATGTCGGCCCCGCGTTGCAACGCGGTGCGTGTGCCCGTCTCGCCCAGCGATGAGAGCCTTGTTGATGGCTTGTGCGGCTCGTCCTCGCGAATGATCCGCATCATCTCCGCGAATCCCTTGGACATCAGTTCTTCGATCGCAAACGGCGTCGTCCCGGTGAGCAACTCGTACAGCAGGACACCCAGGGAATAGATGTCGCTGCGCGTGTCGATGTCGAGCCCCGACATCTCCGCCTGTTCGGGGCTCATGTACGCCGGCGTCCCGATCATCTGGCGGTGCTCGGTGTAGATCGTCCTGTTGGTCAACTCGGCGTTGGTCGCCTTCGCGATCCCGAAGTCGATCACCTTGGGCACGGGCACGCCGTCGTGCAGCGTGATGAGCACGTTGCTCGGCTTGATGTCGCGGTGGATGATCCCCTTCTGGTGCGCGTGTTGGATCGCGTTGCAGACCTTGGTGAACAGGTTGAGCCGCGCGCGAGTGTCGAGCTTCTCCTTGTCGCAGTATTCCAGGATCGGCACGCCCTTGACCAGCTCCATGACGAAGAAGGGGCGACCGGTCTCCGACGTGCCCGCGTCAAAGACCTTGGCGATATTGGGGTGATCCATCATGGCCAGCGCCTGCCGCTCCGCCTCAAAGCGGGCGATCACCTGGGTGGTATCCATGCCAAGCTTGATGATTTTGAGTGCGACGCGGCGTTTGACGGGCTCGCGCTGCTCTGCCGCCCAGACCGTGCCGAACCCGCCCTCGCCGATCTGTTCGAGCAATTTGTACCGGCCGATCTGCTCGCCCGCCCGCTCGCGCGGGTTCGCCGCGAAGGTCACGTCCACAGTATCCTGCCCCTGTAGCGCATCCGCTGTCGCGTCACTGAGGAAGCGGTCGTCCTCTGCAGCCGAGATCATCTTGAGGATGCGCTGTTTCAGCCCCTTGTCCCCGGCGCACTCGCGATCGAGGATCGATTCACGCTGTTCTGCCGGGGCATCAAGCGTCAAGCTGAAGAGACGACGGATGTCTTCGTGCGGATGCTCGGTCATGTCGTTCTCCGTCAGACTCTCTGCGAGTCGATCGCTTCCTTCAGCCAGCCCCGCGCAAACGCCCAGGTCCGCTTGACCGTCGGGGACGAGACGCCGAGAGCCGATGCGGTCTGCTCGATACTCAGCCCGGCAAAGTAACGGAGCTTGACGATCTGGGCGGCCTTCGGGTCCACGCTCTCCAAGCGGGAGATCGCGTCGTGGAGGATCAGGAACCCGGAGTTTTCATGTTCTGACTTCGGATCCGGCAGCGAAACCAGATTGACGGCCGCCCTGCGGGCTTCGGGGCCGCCGCGGATGTGGGCCGCTTTGGCCCTGGCATGGTCGATCAGGATCCTGCGCATGGCCTCGGCCGCAGCCGCATAAAAGTGCCCTCTCCCCTCCCACGGGACTTCCCGTGGCCCGGCGAGCTTGAGGTAGGCCTCGTGGACGAGGGCTGTGGCTGAGAGCGTGTGCCCGGGGCGCTCGGCCATCATCTGGTTCTGTGCGGCACCACGGAGCTGCTCGAACACCAGCGGCAGAAGCGCATCCGCCGCATCCCGGTCACCCGCAGCCGCGGCGTTCATCAGCAATGTGGCGTCGCGCTGGCCGTCATGAGGGGGCATGCCCCATTATGCTCGATCTGGAGCACTTCAACAGGACCAAGGCCTTGTTTGCCGGGTTGACCACATCGTCAGGATCTGGCTTGGTGGAAGAGCACGGCCGACCTTGAGCCGCGGACCGGTGATCCACAGGATGATGTGCCGACCAGAGGCCTGCATAGACTGAATCGGGGAGACAGGATTCGAACCTGCGACCTCGGCGTCCCAAACGCCGCGCTCTACCAAACTGAGCTACTCCCCGGCAGGGCGAATCCATGATAGGGCGGGGCGGGGTCCGTGGCTATGCTGGGGTCGGCCCGCGGGGCCGGAAGGTCGCGGCCTCAGCGGCGGGTGACCAGGTTCATCCACTGAATGAGGTCGCTGATCACCGGATCGACGAAGGGCTCACCCAGGTTGCGGTACTCGTTCACATCCCCGGTCACCGCCTCCTGGAAGAGGTGGTTGAGACCGTCGTAGCGGCGCACCTTGATGTCCATGCTCCGCTTGTCCCGCAGGTTCTCCATCAGGGTGGCATTGGCGGTGGGGTCGACCTGGCGGTCCAGCGAGCCGTAGGCCGCGTAGATCGGGCACGGCACCTGCTCGAACATCGCCGGCACGTTGAGCTTGACCCAGTAGCGCGTCCACGGGGTCATGAAGGGCGCCAGCCGCTGGGCAACCTCCTCCTCCAGCGGGGGCAGGGTCGCCAGCGTCTCGGGCGCCAGGCCCTTGCGATGCCGCTCCAGTTCCGCGGCCAGCGTGTCACGAATCTCGGTCTCGCCGATGTCGTTGCGGATGGCATCGATGATGCCGCGGTTGATCTGCAGGTTGGCACGCTTCACCTGGTCATGCTCATCGGCGAGCGTCATCGCCTGTCCCTGCTGGAAGAGCAACGTGGACTGGCCGAAGTCGACGGGGCCACCGAGGGTGGCGATGAAGGCGAGCCGGTGGTGATCGATGGCGCTGACCAGGGCCGCGACCACCGCACCCTCGCCGTGGCCGATGATGCCGATGCGATCCTGGTCGATGGTGGCGATCCGTTTGACCTCGTGGATGGCCAGGTTGATGTCACGGGCGAAGTCGGCGGTGGTGGCCAGATCGAAATTCCCCTCCGAGCGCTTCATGCCCCGCTCGTCGATGGTCAGCACGGCGTAGCCGGCCCGGACCAGGGCGTCGCTGAGCCGCAGGTAGGGAAGCTGCTTGTGGGTGAGGGTCAGGCCATCGCGGTCATGAGGCCCGAACGTGCTCACGATCACGGCACAGGGGAAGGGACCGTCCGCCGA
>JAGRHX010000159.1 GCA_020444775.1 Gammaproteobacteria bacterium | reverse complement strand
AGCAGCTCGACTGCACCGCCGCGGTGTTGATCATCGCCAGCGCCTTGTGCGTGGGCGATCCACGCGAGCGTCCCGCCGAGGCGCGGGCCACCGCCGATCTCTCGCATCAGCGGTTTCGCGACGAGCGCTCGGACTTCGTCAGCTATCTGAATATCTGGGGTCAGTATCGGTACCAATCGCGGCAACGCGATCGCAAGGCCTTGCGGGAGTGGTGCCGAAAACGCTTCCTCAGCCATGCACGCCTCGAGGAGTGGCGCGAGGTGCATCTGCAGCTGTCGATGATGCTGCGCGATCTCGGTGCCGAGGGCCGGCCGGCCGCGGCGGCCTCCAGGCGCCACGCCGCGACGCAGCGCAAGGACGCCGCCGGCTCGCGCTCGGAGCGCCGCGACGACGATGCTGGCGGCCGGGATACGCGTACCGACGAGCAGGAGCATGCGCCCAGCATGGCGTCGGGCGTGGCCTACGACTATGCGCGGGTGCACCGCGCGCTGCTGGCCGGGTTGCTGCGGCAGATCGGGCATCGAACCACCGAGAAGAGCTACACGGGCCTTCGTGACGTGCTCTTCCAGCTCAGTCGTGGTTCGGGCCAATACCATCGCCTGCCGAAGTGGGTGGTCGCCGCCGAGTTCGTCGAGACCGAGCGACGCTACGCGCACTGCGTGGGCGCCGTGCGCACCAAGTGGATAGAACGTGCCGCGCACGGGCTGATTCGCCGGACCTATTTCGACGCGCATTGGGATCAACGACGCGCTGAGGCAATGGTGTTCGAGCAGAGTGCCCTGTATGGCCTCGTGCTCAACCCACGCCGACGCGTGAGGTACGCGCCGATCGACCGGGCGGGTGCGCGCGAGGTCATGATCCGGGCCGGATTGATGGAGGGCGGCTTGCACAGTCCGGCGCCGTTCCTGGAGCACAATCGCGAGCTGGTGCGGTCGCTTCGCGAGATGGAGGCGCGTATGCGCCGGCCGGAGCTGCTGCGCGACGACCAGGCCCTGTACGATTTCTACGATGCGCGCATCCCGGACAACGTGGTCGATGGCAAGAGCTTCGAAGGCTGGTGGCGTCGACTCGGTCCGGCCGCCGTGCAAGGGCTGCGACTGCGAGATACCGATCTGTTGCTGGCCGCGGCGCCGGTGTTCAGCGAGTCCAGCTTTCCCGAGGCGCTGCAGCTGGCCGATGCCCTGCTACCGTTGCGGTATCGGTTCCGGCCGGGGGCCGAGGATGACGGGGTGACCGTCAGCGTGCCGGTCGAGGGGCTCGGCCAACTCGACGAGCGTCAGCTGCAGTGGCACGTGCCGGGAATGCGTCAGGAGAAGGTGCTGGCGCTGCTGCGTGCCTTGCCGAAGTCGATCCGGCGCCGCCTGGGGCCAGCGCCGGATGCCGCCGCAGAGTTCCTGGAACGGCACATGCCGGATTCAGATGACGGTGAGCTGGCGCCGGCCGGAAGCCCGAGCCTGGTACAGGCGCTCAGCACCTGGCTGGCGCATCGGTTCGACGTGCATCTACCCGACGACCTCTGGACCGACGAGCATCTGGCGCGGATCCTGCCCGAGCACCTGCGCGTGCGTATCGTCGTGCTGGGCGAGAACGGCGAGCAGCTGACCGCGTCGCGCGATCTGGCCGCGCTGCGCGAGCGTTTCGATGTGCGCGGCGATGCGCGTGGCCGGGACGCGGCCGCGAAAGATGCGCCAGGCCAGCCGGCCGACGAGCATCGTCACTGGGCATTCGGCGAGCTGCCGCGCAGTGAGCGGGTCGCGCGCGGTGATGCGGAGATCTGGCTGTACCCGACCTTGCTCGATACCGGCCACGGGGTACGCCGGATCGACGTCGATTCCGCCGCCAGCGCGCAGCGTATCGCACAGGCGGGTCTGCTGCGGCTGTTCCTGCTCGGCGCGCGACTCAATCTGGATAAGCTCGCGCGGCGCTTGCCCCAGGCGCTCGAGCTGTTCTGGCTGGAGAACCTCATCGAGCCACACCCGTTGTGGTCACCGGATGCCGAGGCTGACCCGTCGCTCGCCGTGGATGCGCTGTGGCTGGCGGCGCGGCGCGCCTTCGGCCCGGATCTCGAGCGGATTCGCGACGAGGCGGCGTTCGCCGCGGCGCTGGAGCGCGGCCTGCAGAGATTCGACACCGAGGTCGAACGGGCGGTGACCTCCGTGCTGGAGATCGGGCGGCGCTTCAAGGCCTTGAAGACCGCCTTGCAGGCCGACGAGCTGCCGCCGGCGTATCGGGAGAATGTCGAGGACATGCGCGAGCAGCTGGCGTGGCTGGTCTTCCGGGGCTTCGTGCGTAGCCTGTCCGAGGCCGAGTTGCTCGCCTTGCCGCGCTATCTGGAGGCCATGCAGCGGCGGCTGGACAAGCTGCTGCAGGGCGGCGCCCGCGACGGCGAGAAGCTCAAGAGCGTGCGTCCACTGTGGGAGCGCTATCTGTCCCGGGCACGCGCGCACCGCGCCCAGGGCCGCGAGGATGCCGCGCTCAACCACTATCGATGGATGATGGAGGAATATCGGGTCTCGGTCTTCGCCCAGGAGCAGGGCACCGCCACCCGGGTGTCGCGGCAGCGGCTGGATCGGCTCTGGGCCTCGATCGCGGCTTGATACGAAGCGTCACCCCGGTAGGGCTCGCCGGTTGCCGTGTGTGTTGTCACATAATTGTAGCGTGAGGGTTATTTAATCGCGCTCGAACGCGGCATACTGCGCGATACCCTGGAGTGACCTGGTGAGTGAGCTGATCCTGCTGGTTGAAGACGATCAGGCCATTGCCGAGATGATTACGGACGCGCTGGCGCGACACGGCTTCGAGTTCACGCGCGCACGCGACGCGGCCGAGGCCGAGCTGCAGCTACGGCGCGAGAAGCCGTCCCTGGTGTTGCTGGACTGGATGCTGCCGGGCATCAGTGGCGTGGAATTTGCGCGTAAGATGCGTCGGGACGACGATGCGCGGCGGGTGCCGATCATCATGTTGACCGCTCGTTCCGAGGAGAACGACCGGATCAAGGGCTTCGACGCCGGCGTCGACGACTACGTGGTCAAGCCGTTCTCTGTGCGTGAGCTCATCGCGCGCATCAAGGCAGTGCTCAGACGCAGTCAGTCGGCCCGCGAGGACGAGCCCATCGAGGTTGACGGGCTGTGTCTGGACCCGCTCAGCCATCGTGTGACCGCCAACGGTAGTAGCATCAAGATGGGGCCTACTGAGTTCCGGATGCTGCACTTCTTCATGTCGCATGAGGACCGGGTGTTTACGCGCAACCAGATGCTCGATAGGGTTTGGGGCAATAACGTTTATGTAGAGGAGCGCACGGTGGACGTCCACATCCGTCGTTTGCGCAAGGCGCTGGCGGCGGCCGGCTTCGATCGTTTCGTGCAGACCGTCCACGGTACCGGCTATCGCTTCTCGCGCGAGCCCTGAGTCAGGCCCTTGAGAGGCGCTCACCACGGGTACCCCGTGCGCCGAACCGTGCGCAGAGTAGGGGTGGTGTCGCTCGTGGGCTCGAATCGGGGGGGACCGTGACGGG
>JAGRHX010000158.1 GCA_020444775.1 Gammaproteobacteria bacterium | reverse complement strand
TTCGGCATGGGGATCGACAAACCGGACGTGCGTCTGGTCGTGCATGCCGACATACCGGGCTCGCTGGAGAACTATCTGCAGGAGGCGGGACGCGCCGGTCGGGATCGCGCGGCCGCACGTTGCGTGTTGCTCTACGATCCGCAGGACGTCGAACGTCAGTTCCTGTTCTCTTCACGCACGCGACTGACGCAGCCTGAGATCGCCTCGGTCCTCAAAGCGCTACGTCGGATCGATACCAAGGGGCGGCTGGGTGGTGAGGTGGTGGCAACACCGGGCGAGATCCTGCGTGAGGACGAGGACGCGCAGTTTCAGCGGGACTCGGCGACCGATGATACCCGGGTACGCACCGCGGTTGCCTGGCTGGAGGAAGCCGAGCTGCTCGCGCGCGACGAGAACGCGGTGCAGGCGTTGCCATCATCACTGCGGGTGGCGAGCGTGGCCGAGGCCGAGCGCAAGCTCGAAGGGCGTCAGGTATTCAACGATGCCCGGCGTCAGTTGATGGCCCTGGTACGCGCGCTGTTCCAGGCGCCGCCAGACGAGGGGCTGACCACCGACGAGCTGATGAACGTCTCGGGTCTGGGGACCGAGCAGCTGCGCAAGGCCTTGTACACCCTCGAGGAGCTCGGCATTGCGAGCAACGACACGACGCTCACCGCCTTCGTGCATGCCGGTGTGGAGCACTCGTCGCAAAAACGACTCGAGCAGGCGATCGCCCTGGAGCGTGCCTTGCTGCATCTGCTCCGCGAGCAGGCCCCGGATCTGTCGGTCGGCGACACGGCGCTGCTACATCTGCGTCTGGTCTCGCAACAACTCAAGGACGCCGGGCATCCGACGGCGCTCCCGGAGACCCTGCTGCGCATGATGCGCGGGCTCGCCAATGACGGTCTGGAAGAAGCAGGCGGCTCCGGCAGCCTGACGCTGCGCTCGCTCGACCGGGATACCTGTCAGGTCACCTTGAAGCGCCGCTGGCGCGCGATCGACGAGATCGCCGAACGTAGACGCGCCGGCGGACAACGGTTGCTCGAACACTGGCTGGCCTGCCTGCCCGCGCAGCAACGGGGCACGGACCTGCTGGTCGACACCACCCTGGGAAAGCTGCTCTCGGCCTTGCAGAGCGATCTGGTGCTGAGGAGCCAATCCCGCGACCTGAGCCGGCTGCTCGATCGCGCCCTGCTGTGGCTGCACGAACAGGAGGTGATCCGCCTCAACAAGGGTCTCGCCGTGTTCCGTCCGGCCATGACCATCCGACTGGCGCCCGGCCGACGCGGATTCGTGCGCGCCGACTTCGAGCCGCTGGCCGCCCACTACGCCGAGCAGGTGGTCCAGGTTCACATCATGGCCGAGTATGCCGAGCGCGGACTCAAGGACGTGGCCGACGCGGTGCGCTTGACCCTGGACTATTTCAGCCTCGATCGCGATGACTTCAGCGAACGCTGGCTGCCCCATCGGCGCAGCGAGCTGACCCGGCAAACCACCCGCGCCTCCTGGCAGAACATCGTCGAGACGGTCTCGCGCGAACAGCGTCCGATCGTTGCCGATGACCGCGAGCAGACCAACGTGCTGGTGCTGGCCGGCCCCGGATCGGGCAAGACCCGGGTGCTGGTGCATCGCATCGCCTATCTGGTGCGAGTCCGTCGTGAGCGACCTTCGGGCATCATCGCCCTTGCCTACAACCGCCACGCCGCCGCCGAGATCCGTAAGCGCTTGCGCGAGCTGATTGGTGATGACGCCAACGGCGTCGAGGTGTTGACCTGCCACGCCCTGGCGATGCGTCTGGCCGGCGTGAGCTTCCGGGATCGTCGGGTCGAGGATGCCGACAATATGTTCCGGGAGGTGCTCGAGCAGGCGGTCGCGCTGCTCAAGGGCGAAGGTCTGCCACCGGAGGATGCCGACGTGCAACGCGAGCGGTTGCTGCGCGGCTATCGCTGGATCCTGGTCGACGAGTACCAGGACATCGGGCCGGAGCAGTACGAGCTCATCTCCGCCCTGGCCGGTCGCACGCTGGAAGACGAACAGGGACGCTTGTCGCTGTTCGCGGTAGGCGACGACGATCAGAACATCTATGCCTTCGCCGGCGCCTCGGTCGAATAC
This sequence comes from Gammaproteobacteria bacterium, assembly GCA_020444775.1. The sequence goes on along the minus strand of JAGRHX010000158.1, from coordinate 712 downwards.
GTGCGTCGTTTCGAGCAGGACTACCGGGCGAAGCCGGCCTGGATGGTCGAAAACTATCGCTCCACCGCGCATATCGTCGCCGCCGCCAATGCGGTCATCGCGGCCGCCGCCAATCGCTTGAAGGTCGACCATCCCGTCCGGGTCGCGCTCGTTCACGACCGCGAGCCCGAGGGTGGAACATGGCAGTCACTGGACCCGGTCGGCGGTGGGCGGGTCCAGTTGCTGCCGGCCGGGCACGACCCGTTCGAGCAGGCCGTGGCGGTGATGACAGAGCTCGAGCGCCTGGCATCCCTTGACAAGCGCTGGGACTGGCGTCGAGTCGCTGTGATTGCCCGCGAGTGGCGCTATCTGGAGCCGGTGCGGAGCTGGTGCGAGGCACGAGGCGTGCCGGTGCAGCTGGCGGACGAGACGGCACCCCACTTCTGGCGGCTGCGTGAGACCCAGCAGCTGGTCGAGTGGGTACGCGGCAGCGTCGAACGGCTCATCGACGCAGCCGAGATCCGAGGCTGGCTCGCGGGCCGCGAAAGCTCGCCGTGGTGGCAGATACTGGACGAGGCCTTCGATGAGTACGTGCACGAGACCGGCGGTGTTCGGATGCCGGTCGAGCACTTCCTGGAGTGGCTTGCGGAATGGGGACGCGAGGTACGCCGCCGACAGACCGGTCTGATGCTGTTGACCGCGCATCGCGCCAAGGGTCTGGAGTTCGACCACG
>JAGRHX010001509.1 GCA_020444775.1 Gammaproteobacteria bacterium | reverse complement strand
GTGTATCGAGCGGTTGCCCAGGTGATGATCGAGACAGATTCGCCGCAGATTCTCGGCGATGTGGCGCCAGTGGTGGATCCGGCGGGCGGGAACTACTGGTCGATGCGCGAGTACATGAGCACGCAGTACCGGATTCTCGGCTCGCGCTCGATTGCGGATGGCGTCGCGGCCCGGACGAATCTGGTCGACGATCTGGTGTTCCTCGAGCTCGACGAAGTAGAGTCGTCCGACGAGCTGCTCGACGCGCTGTCGCGGGTGGATGTCGGCGCTGCCGTACGGGCCGCGATGAACGTCGAGCCGGTGCCGGACTCACAGCTGGTCAACCTGGTCGCGGTGTCGCGGAGTGCCGAGGCATCGGCGGCGATCGTGAACACGGCAGCTGAGGTGTACGTCGAGCGCAATCTCGAGCGGCAGGTGGAGTCGATCGACAATGCTGCACGGTGGCTGACGCAGCAGCACGACAGCATGCGGGATGCCCTGGAGTCGTCAGAGGAGGCCCTGGTCGACTTCCGGGTCGAGAACGGCATCCTCGCGGTTCGCCTGGAAGACAACGTTAGCCTGCTGTCCGAGATGCAGACGCTGAGCGATCAGCTGGCGCAGGCGCGGCTCGAAGCGGATCGCCTGCGTACCACCGTTCAGCAGATCGAGCGCGAGCTCGCGACGGGCGACCTCGCTACCGCGAGCATCGAGGGCATCGTCGAGAGCCCTCTGATTCAGGCGTTGAAGCAGCAGCTGGTCGACATCGAGGTCCAGCGCATCGACCTCTCCTCTCAGTACCTCGACGGTCATCCGTCGATGGTGGCGCTCCGCGCCCAGCAGGAGCTGCTGGCAGAGCGACTCAACGAGGAAGTCGAGACGGTCATGGAGAGCTACCGGAATCGACTGGAGACCGCGGAGAGCCTCGAGCAGCGGCTCGCAGCGCGCCTCGCCGCGACAGAGTCGACCGTCCAGGAGCTCGGCGGACACGAGGTCGCCTGGAACGCGCTGGTGCGCGAGGTCGACGCCAATCGCGAACTCTACGACATGATCGAGCGCCGTCTGAAAGAGGTCGAGATCATTCGGAACGCGCAGCACAACAACGTCCAGATCATCGAGACAGCGCAGGTACCGCGCGCGCCGTACCAGCCGAACCGGCTGGCGTCGTTCGCCGCGGTCGCGGCGATTGCGCTGCTGCTTGCGCTGGCGGCGCCGTTGGGACTCGAGGCGCTGGATGGCACCGTGCGCAGCAAGGAGCTGCTGGAGCGCCGCTTCGGTCTGACCTTCCTCGGTCTGATCCCGAGCATCCGACCGTCACGACAGGCGCGCCGTACGTCGCGCGGCCCGGCGCGCGGTCAGAAGGTCAGCGCAGACCTGTACGCATGGGAGTACCCGAAGTCGAACATCGCCGAGTCATGCCGGTCGATTCGTACGAACCTGATGTTCATGTCGACCGAGCACCCGCTCGACCGGCTGTTGATCACGAGCGCGGGTCCGCGCGACGGCAAGACCACGACGACGACGAACATCGGCGCGGTGATGGCGCAGTCCGGCGCTCGCGTGCTGCTCATCGATACGGACATGCGTCGCCCGCGACTTCATGAGGCGCTCGGCCT
>JAGRHX010000157.1 GCA_020444775.1 Gammaproteobacteria bacterium | reverse complement strand
ACTCCAGAACCATCGCGGCATGCTCGATCTCTTCGTCCCGATTGTGGATGAGTATCGCCTTCAAGGTCTCGTCGCGGGTCGCGGCCGCTCGCTGGTTGTACCAATCGACCGCCTCGAGCTCCTCCATCAGGGAGACGATGGCGCGGTGCTTGTCGATTGCCTCTTCGGGGAGGAGGTCTATCGGTTCGTGCAATTCTTCGCTCGCCATTCACGGCTCCAGGGTCAATCCTCAAACAACCCTAACAGCGGCCCGGATGATGGCAAGCGTCACGAAGAGCCCAAGATGCCGTGCCCACCACATGCCACTGGTACGTCGTCGCGACCATCGCGAGGCCAAATCGAAACGGGAAGGAGATCCGAGCGGCTCCGCAAGGCAACGCTGCCAGGGTAACGGCGTGAGCAGGCATTCCCAGGCACTCGCAATCGGCTCGCGATGAACAGCTTGGGCAATGACTCTTCGCACGCTCATGCGGACGAACGACAGGCGCGCTTCAAGCGTTCCAATCCTCCGGCCGCGGCCAGAGCCCCTGCTGCGCAATGAGATCGGCTTCGTCGCGGTCGAGCACGCTGGCATCGCCACCGGTCTTCGCCGCATCGCTATTGCGATAGCGCCGCAACTCCAGCTTCGCAATCTGATTGCGATGCACCTCGTCCGGTCCGTCCGCCAGACGCAGCAGGCGAGCGGTTGCAAAGGCGGCTGCGAGGAAGTGATCGTTGCTGGTGCCACCGCCACCAAACATCTGTATTGCCCAGTCGATCACCTGCTGCGCCATCTGCGGCGCGGCGACCTTGATCATGGCTATCTCCTGCCGTGCCTCCTTGGCTCCGACGGTATCCATCATCGCCGCCGCTCGCAGGGTCAGGAGCCGGGCCTGCTCGATCCGGATCCTTGCCTCCGCGAGCCGCTCCATGGTCACGGTCTGCTCGGACAATGCCCGCCCGAACGGTTCGCGCTGCATCGCACGTCGGCTCATGCGTTCGAGCACCCGATCGGACAGCCCTATCAATCGCATGCAATGATGGATACGTCCGGGGCCGAGCCGCCCCTGCGCAATCTCGAAACCGCGTCCCTCGCCCAGCAACATGTTGGCAGCGGGCACCCGCACATTCTCGAACAGCACCTCCGACGCCCTGTCGGGCACACCGTAGAAACCCATCACTGGAAGTGGACGGATGACGGTGACGCCCGGCGTGTTCTTTGGCACCAGGATCATGGACTGACGGCGATGCGCGTCCGGTGCATCGGGGTCGCTCTTGCCCATGAAGATGATGATCTTGCAGCGCGGATCGGTCGCGCCCGTGGTGTACCACTTACGGCCGTTGACGATGTAATGATCGCCATCGCGAACGATGGAGCTGGCGATGCGGGTCGCGTCGGAGGAGGCCTCCTCCGGCTCGGTCATGGCGAAAGATGAGCGAATCTCGCCAGCGAGCAGCGGATTCAGCCACTGGTCCTTTTGTGCCTGGGTCCCATAGCGCAGGATGGTTTCCATGTTGCCGGTGTCGGGCGCGGAGCAGTTGAACACCTCAGGCGCAAACAGGCTACGTCCCATGATTGCGCAAAGCGGTGCGTATTCGAGATTGGACAGCCCGCCCGAGTCCATATGGGCGGCCGGCATCCACAGATTCCACAAGCCCTCTGCGCGGGCTCTGGCTTTGAGTGTCTCGACGATCGGATAGACCGCCCAAGGCCCGAGCCGCTCTGCCTCCAGATAGAAGCGCCGCTCATTGGGATAGATGTGCTCGGCCATGAACACTTCGAGTCGTGATTGCAGCGCCCGACTACGTTCCGACTGGGTCAAGTCCATCGTGCTTTGCCTCGATATCAGATCAAATCGCTTGTTTGCCTCACCCGACCGGATACACCTGGATCCACGAGCTGGAAAGCCACCCCACGCGCGACCAGAGGGCATTGCCGCCGTATCGAACAACGCGGACCGAGCGCGCGACCAGCGGATGGTGCCAGGACGCACCCCGGCTCAAACGATCTCCACCGCGCGCTCGGCCGAGACGGCCCGGGCGCGCCCCAAGGTCACCACATGGATGCTGCCCGGTCGCGCATCCTCATGAACACGCAGATTCACGGTGCGCCCCGCCGCGCCGACCGAGTCGACGCGGCCGGTGTGGGCGCTGATGCGCCAGGCGAACTCGACGCCGTCATCGATCACAAGTCCCTGCCGATCCAGCGCGTGCACGCGTAGTGTCGTGACGCTACCCGGTTGCAGGCGCACCGGCGTGGGCGTGATGGCCAGGAAACGAAGCTGGTTGATGTCACCGCGGCGTACCGGCAGACGAGGCCCTTGCGGCGCACCGCTCGCTGGGATGGCGGCGATGCCAGGACCGCGCACACCGAGTGCATCATCCGTCGCGCCCGCACCTGCCGCGGCGGCCAGTGCCTGCGCACGTCGCACCGCGCGACCACCGACCATCCGCACCCGGCCGGGGCCAGCCATCCAGATGCACACGGCCGAGAGGCTCGCCGCGCCCAGCGCCAGCAGGAAGGCCAGGTCATAATCGCCGTGGATGTCGTACAGCGCGCCGGTGATCCAGGGACCCGCGCCGGCGCCGAGGCCGCTCCAGACGCTCAGCGTGCCGAAGATCGCGCCGAAGCGCCGCCCTTGAAACAGCTCGGCGCCAATCGAGCTGAACAATGGGGCGATGCCATAGCCGAGCAGGCCCTGCATGGCGGCCATCGCGTAGACCAGCTCGATGTTCGGCGTCCGTGGCAGCTGCAGCAGCAACGCGTAGCAGGCCATGTAGCCGGCGCAGCTCAGCGTCCAGCCCCATTCACGCCCGTATCGGTCCGATAAGGCACCGATGCTGATCTGGCCGACGATCCCGGTCATGCCGACAAGGCCGAGGGCGAATGCCGCCTGCTCCGAGCTGAACTGCAGATCGATGAGCACCTTGGTCTGGTGCACCTGGACCGCGTACCAGGCGTACAGCGCGGTGAAATAGCCGAGCGCGCACCACCAGTAACGACGGGTCCTAAAGGCCAGTGGCAGGGTCCAGTCGGTCTGGGCCCAGCGCAGGTCGACGACCGCGTCGACGACGAGCTGTGGGCGCGCGGCACCCGCTGCATGGTCTGACGCATCGACCCGACCATCGGCCTGCAAGCCCAGGTCCTGTGGATGACGACGCTGGAAGAGGATGTTCAACGGCACCACCACCAACAGCGTGAGCAGCGCCAGCAACCAGCACGCGCTGCGCCACCCCTGGGTGTCGATGGTCACTTGCAGCAGCGGCATCAGGACTATCGAGGCGACACCTACGCCCGAGAAGGCGATACCGATGGCCATGCCGCGCCTGCGCACGAACCAGTTGGGTAGAAAGCTCGAATGGCCGATATAGCTGATGAACACCGAGCCGCCCACGCACAGCACGCCCAGGGTCAGATAGACGTGTAGCGGGGTCTGGGCATAGGTGGCCAGGGCCATGCCACTGGCGACCAGCACCGCGCCGATCGGCATCGTCACCCTGGGGCCATAGCGATCCACCAGGATACCGGTGAAGGGTGCCGAGACCACCGAGGCCAGGAAGCCGACCGAGAAGGCGCCGGCCGTGATCCCCCGCTCCCAACCGAACTCGTTCAGCATCGGTGGAAACAGCAGCGAGAAGGCCGTGCGGCTGTTGACCCCGATGGCCATGGTCACGAACGCGACGGCCACCACCACCCAGCCGTAGAAGAATGGTAGACGTGGGCGAGTGGCCACCGCTATGCGTGGTCCGGCGGGATATTGATGGCGCTTGCGCGCTGCAGATCGTCGACGCGTTTGTCGTCATAGCCCAGCCAGTCGCGCAGAATCACACGTCCGTGCTGGCCAAGGGTCGGGCTGGGCTCGAGCGCGATACGCTGCTCGCCGTGGAAGCGTAGCGGGCTGTGCGGTAGCACGACCTCGCCGAGCTCCGGGTGATGCACGTGCTGGAGCATGCCGCGCAGATGCATGTGCTCGTCGGCCTGGACCTCGGGCAGGGTGCGGATCGGCGCGGCAGGCACGCCGGCCTCACGCAGCCGCCGGCCCACTTCGATCTTGGACAGACCGGAGGTCCACTGCTCGACCGTGCGATCGACCAGCTCGACGTTGCGTGCCCGGGTCGCCTGATCCGCGAAGCGCTGGTCGTCGCGCAGCCGGGTCTGCTGCATCACCTCCAGCAGACGTTCCCAGTGCACCTCGCGCACACAGATGATGGCGACGTGACCGTCGCTGCAGCGGTATACGCCATACGGTGCCGAGGTGCCCGCCGGGTGTCGGTTGCCGGTGCGTGGTGGCGCCTGGCCAGCATGCAGATACATGCTCGCGAGGTTGGTCGCCAGGGCCGGATAGGCGGCCTCCATCATCGAGATCTCCACCGTGCGACCGAGACCCGTGCGCTCACGCTCGTACAAGGCCGTGACGATGCCCGCGTACAGATGGATGGCCCCCAGGAAGTCACACAGCGCAAGACCGGCCTTGAGCGGTGGCATGTCGGTAGTGCCATTGATGCTCATGATCCCGGCGTAGGCCTGGATGGTGAGATCCATCGCGAGGTTGTCACGAGCGGGGCCCGATTGTCCGTAGCCGGTGCTCGAGGCATAGATCAAACGGGGGTTGGCCGCGCGCAGCACCTGCTCGCCCACGCCGAGTCGATCGAGCGCACCCGGTGCGAAGTTCTCGAGCAGAACGTCCGCCTTCGACACCAGCTCGATGAGTAACGCCCTGCCCTCGGCGCTCTTCAGATTGATGGCGATGCCACGCTTGTTCGAGTTGAGCATGCCGAGCGCAAACGAGATCCCGGCCAGACCACCCCGTTCACGTAGCGGCTCACCGTCCGGGGGTTCGACCTTGATGACGTCCGCACCGCCCATGGCAAGCAGGAAGCCCGCATAGGGACCGTTGTAGATCTGGCCCAGGTCAACGACCTTCACACCACTCAGCGGATGATTCGCAAGTCGCGCGTCCAGACCGCCCGCGGTATGTGGAGCATCGCCCCCCGACGGCTCGGCGCCCATCTAGCGTAGACCCTCGCCGAGGATGTCGCGGGCAATCACATGCTTTTGCACCTCGCTCGGTCCCTCGCCGATTCGGCGGATGCGCATCTCCCTGAACCAGCGCTCGAGTGGCAGATCCTTGGCAACGCCCAGACCGCCGTGGATCTGCATGCTACGATCGATGACCTTGCCGGCGAGCTCCGAGCATTGCAGCTTGGCAATCGCCGACTCGGTGCGGAACGGTTCGCCGCGATCCGCGCGTGCCGCGGCGTCCAGCACCAGCCAGCGCATGGTGCGCAGATCGATCTCGTTCTCGACCAGCATCCACTGGATACCCTGGCGGTGCGACAGCGGCGCGCCGAAGGTCTCGCGGATCTTGGCGTACTCCAGTGCCATCTCGTTGGCACGCACCGCCGGGCCTACGCACTCCGCCGCATAGGGAATGCGCTGACGGGACAGCCGATCGTTGGCAATCGCGAAGCCGCCGCCCTCCTTGCCGAGTATGTTCTCGTGCGGCACGCGCAGATTGTCCAGATGGATCTCGGTGGCGTACTTGGCCGAGCGCAAGGTGTGGACGATGCGCGCGACCTTGAAGCCGGGCCACTCGGTCTCGACGATGAAACAGGTGACACCACTACGCCCCGGGCCGCCGGTGCGTGCGAACAGCAGACCATAGTCGGCTCGATCGGCGCCGCTGATCCACAGCTTGCTGCCGTTCAGGATCCAGTGGTCGCCATCGCGTACCGCGCGGGTCTGGATGGCGCGCGCCGGATCGCTGCCGCCCGAGGGTTCGGACAGACCGAAGAAGGTCTTCTTCTCGCCCCGCAGCATCGGATAGAGATACTTCTCCTTCTGCATCTCGGTGGCTTCGAACAGCTGCGCCTGACGAGCACCACCGAACACGCCGTAGCACGGTGCGTACAGGCCCGCGCGGTGCTGTGAGCACTCGATGGCGATCAGCGTGCGGGTAACCAGGTCGATCTCCGGACCGCCATACTCGGGCGGCGTATCGAGCCCGTACAGCCCCATCTGCTTGACCTTCTCGGCCAGACGTTGGTGGTCCTGTGGCGCCAGCTCGTCGGCATCCGGATCCAGATGCTCCTCCAATGGCCAGATCTCCTCGCGCACGAAGCGCCGGACCTGGTCAACGATGATGCGTTGTTCGTCGCTCAGGGCGAGGTCCATGGATTGTTCTCTCCGATTGTTCAGCGGTTGGCCGATTGTTCAGCGGATGGATGGTCGTTACTCACAACCATCGCGTGTTCGCCTTCAGGCCGGCCGTAGACGCCCCAGACTCTCGCGAGCCTCGCGATTGGCGCTGGGCAGGCGGTCGTGATCGTGCACATGGGCCTGCAGCAACTCGAGATGCCGGGTTCTATAGGCCATGGTCACCTCGACCCTGAAGCGCGTGGCGTTGGCCGGTGGCGTCTGCAGATGCGCCTGCAGCTCGCCTTTCAGACCATGGCTGGAGCGGCCGCCGGCAAACCCGATCAGCACGATCTCGCCGTTCTCGTCGGCCAGCTCGTACACGCCCAGATGACCGGTGAGGCGCGCCACGTTGTCCGCCGTCAGCGGCTGCCACGGCTTGGTCATTCGAACGGCCATCGTCTACTCCGTATGGGTTGTAGGGAAAGGTCGGTTGCGCGGTGGCGTGGATGTCGCCTCCGGCGTCCTTTTCACGCGCCGCGAAACTGCGGCTGACGCTTCTCGAGTCGCGCGGCGATACCTTCGCGGGCGTCCTGACTGTCACGCGCAGCCTGCACCATCTCATCGATGTCGGCGTGCTCGATACCGTCCCGGAACTGCATCTCGCGGACGATCAGGGCCTTCATGGCCCGCAGCGACAGCGGTGCGTTCGCCGCCAGACGGTCGATTATCCTGGCTGCCTGGGCCTCGAGATCCTGGGGTTCACACACCCGGCTGATGATGCCGAGCTCGTACATGCGCTGCGCCGGCAGCGGATCGCCGAGCAGCAGTATCTCGCGGGTGGCGACGGGACCTGCCACCTCCATCAGCTTCTTGCACAGGAACCAGGTGGGTGCGAGACCGATCTGGGCCAGCGACATGCCAAAGCGCGCTTCATTGGATGCGACCACGAAGTCGCAGTGCAGCGCCAACTCGTTACCGCCGGCAATGGCCGCGCCCTGCACCACGCCGACGATTGGCAGCGCGTGATGCTCCATCGCCTCCAGCACCGGCTCGATGGGGCTCGCGCCCTTGCCCGCTGGATTGCGCTGACGCTCGGCGAGGTCGATGCCCGCGCAGAACACCCGGCCCTCGCTGCGTAGCACGATGACCCGGTCCGAGGCCTCCACGGGCCGCTTGAAGGCCGCGGCGAGCTCCTCGAGCATGGCCAGGTTGAGTGCGTTGCGTTTCTCCGGCCGGGCCAGGGTGATGGTGATCACCGGTCCGTCACGGTCGACCTTGATATGAGACATGCGGGAAACCTCGAAATGCACGGACATGGGAAATGCGCGGACATGGGAGATGCGCGGATACAGGTGCCCGTCGGCGGCAGCCGTTCGGGCACCGAACGGCTCGATTCTATGTCATTCGTCCCGTCGCCGGCAGCCGCGTCGCGAGGTCATCAGTGGCACCAGGACGTTCGACCTCAGCCGCCGAGCCACCACGGCATCTCGATGAAGTCCTGGAGCAGCCCGGCCGGGTAACGCAGGGTCAGGAAATGCGACATCAGGCCGAGGAAGCTCACCCCGGCCAGCCCCAGAACCACGTTGCGCAAACGCCAGCCGTCGGCGTGACGACTGGTGAACAGGATGATGAACAGGGCGCAACCGATCGGGAAACCGACCAACGCGACCAGTGCCAGCATGCCGACGATCCAGGCAATGAAGTAGTAGTCGCTGTGGACCGTGGGCTCACCCAGCTCGGCGTCGTGCAGCCAGGCCGCCGGCTGGCGCGCGAGCGCGATAGCGGCAACCAATGGCAACAGCAGCAGCAGGCTGACGATCGACACCACCATAGGGAATATCTGGCCGAAGCCCTGGTAGTTGAAGCTGTCGATGAGGGCGAAGGCGGCGAAAGCCACCATCAGCAAGGCGAACAGCAGCTGCGGTGCCTTGTTGCGCGTGTCACTGATGCCGCCACGCTCGTAGACCTTGCCGGCGTTCGGCGAGAAACGCCACGCGGAATAGATCGAGGCGAGCGTCAGCAGCACCAGGACGATGACGATGGGACGCTCGAAGAAACTCCAGCCGTAGACCTGCGCGGCCTGGTAGATCTTCGGTTCCAGTCGCGGCGCCAGAAAATAACCGATCAGCAGCGCCGGCCTGGACCAGCCGAAACGACGCATGAACACGCCCAGCACGCCCATCACGAACAACGCGATCAGATCGCCCCAGTCACGGGTCGCCTGGAAGGCCGCGAAGAAGATGAGCATGAGCATGAACGGCGCGAGCAGCGCATAGCGGATGGTGGTGATCCGGGCGACCTGGTTGGCCAGGGCCAGGCATAGTAGTGCGCCGATGATGTTGGCCAGGGCCAGCGACCAGATCATCATGAAGGTCAGGTTCAGATGCTCGGTGACCATGGTGATGCCGGGCTCTACACCGACCAGGACGAAGCCGCCGAGCAGAATCGCCATGCTGCCGGAGCCGGGAATGCCGAACAGCAGCGTCGGGATCAGCGCCCCGCCCTCCTTGGCATTGTTGGCCGACTCCGGCGCGAGCACGCCGCGGATGTCACCGTGACCGAAATTCTCGCGGTCGCGGCTGGTCTGGACCACATGGCCGTAGGCGATCCAGTCGACCACCGAACCGCCGAGCCCCGGGAGGGCCCCGACCAGACAGCCGATCACCGAGCAGCGAATGACGATGAACTTGTGGCGGATGGCGTCCTTGAAGCCTTGTAGCCAGCCCGTGCCCAGCTTGCCGGTCTCGGAGATCGCGTGACTGCGGCGCAGTAGATCGATGATCTCCGGCATGGCGAACATGCCCAGGCCAACGACGACGATGGGAATGCCGTCACTGAGATAGATCGAGTCCATGGTCATGCGGAACTCACCGGTCGCGGGCGCCGCTCCCACGCTACCCAGCAATAGTCCCACGGCGCAGGTCGCGAGACCCTTCAGCGCGCTCTGACCGGTGAGCATGCCGATCATGCTCAAGGCCAGCACGATGAGCAGCAGCTGCTCGCCGAAGCCCATGGCGAGGATGATGGGTCGTGCCGCGAACACCGCGCCGGTCAAGACCACCGCACCGAATACCCCGCCGAACAGCGAGGCGGTGAAGGCCGCGCCGAGCGCACGCGCGCCCTCGCCCTTCTTCGACAACGGAAAGCCGTCGACCACGGTGGCCTGTGAGCCCGCGGTGCCGGGAATACCCATGAGCACCGATGGGAAGGTGTCGGAGGTGACGGTGGGTGCCAACAAGCCGATCATCATCGACAGCGCATGGGACTCGTCCATGCCGAACACGAACGGCAGCAGCAGCGAGAGACCCGCGATGCCACCGAGCCCCGGCAGGATGCCCACCACCAGGCCGAGCACCGTGCCGAGCGTGAGAAAGAACAGATGGGCCGGTGTCATCATGTCCACCAGCGCCTGAAGCATGAACTCGATCATGGTCGTATGTCCCAGCCTGGAGGGACCGGCTCCAGGCGATCGGGTGGTGCTCCGTCCGGGCGCTGCGGCGCTGGATGAGACCACGGGTCAGTCGACGCCCGGACACGACAACTCCCGCGCCAGAGACGGCCGGCGCGGGAGGGGCGAAGGGGTCGGGGAAACGCTGGCTGACCAGCGCTTCCTCAGGGGCTCGAATCCGAGCGGCTACGGACCGGGTCCACGGCACCGACACGGCGCCGTGGACCCGGTTCAGTCAGGCCGGCGGTTCAATCGAGCCGGAGCTGGTAGTTGTGGCGGGTTTTCAGGTACTCGGCCAGCCACGCCTTGGCTTCCTTGGATATTCGGGTCGCCTTGTTGCGCACGGGGATGGCTTCGTCACCGATGGTCTGCGGATAGGGGCCGAAGATCTTGTCGCGCTTGGCGATGAAGTCCGGGTCCTCCATGATGCGGCGGGCGGCGTTGCGCCAGGTCTCGACCACCTCCTTCTTCGTGCCCGGCGGCAGGTTCAGCGACTTGGACATGGTCACGCTCATGTGGAACAGGGCCTCGAAGGACTCGAAGGCGACACCGCTGGGCTTTTCGCCGTTCACGGCCTCGTAGGCTTCGATGAAGGTCGCCACCTCGGGCGCGGCCGGATCCCGCACGAACTCACCGTCCGGATCGACTACGCCGAAGGTGTACAGCGGTACCGCGACGCCATCCTCGATCATCTTCTTGCGATTGTTGAGGTAGGACATGGTGTTGTCATAGTTGACGTTGAACTCACCACGCTCGAAGGCCAGCGCCATTGGCCCGTTACCCTTCATGCCCCAGACGCTCTTGACCTCGATACCGAGCATGCTGAGCCCGACCCGCAGGTTGAGTCCGCCCGAGGTCGGCGTCTTGCCGCCGAACACGAGCTTGTCCTGAGGGAACGAGCGCATCTGCTCGATCTTGCTCTTGATGTCCGGCTTTTCCTGGACCCCCAGCTCCTTGCGTACATACTGCATGATGCCGCGCGGCGACAGGATGACCGGAATATAGGCCTGCAGGTCGAAGCGGATACGGGGGTCGCCCAATGCATAGTTGGACAGCGTCGAGGTGGACAGGGCGAACACCCAGGTGCCGTCCTTCTCGGCCTTCTGCTCGAAGTAGTTGCCGCCCAGGATGCCACCGGCTCCGGACTTGTTCAGCACCAGGATCTTCGGGTTGCCGGGTAGATGCTTTTCGAAGTACGGCGCCAGGAAGCGCGTATAGCTGTCCGTGCCACCGCCCTCGTTGAACGGCACCAGTATGGTCACCCGCTTGCCGGACATGTCGATGTCCGCCGCAGCGTTCCGTGGACTCATCATCAGCGCGCTGCCCAACGCCGCGATGCCGGCGA
>JAGRHX010000156.1 GCA_020444775.1 Gammaproteobacteria bacterium | reverse complement strand
GGGGGAGGGCCAGGGGGAGGGGTGGCCGGCGTGGCCGAGTGTGGTGTGAGTGTATCGTTCACGGGATCTCGAGTCTTGCGACTGGCACCTGGGCGGAGCCATATCCACATCAGCCGTTTCAGCTGCATTGCGGCTGTCAGCACATCAGCGGCCGCAGGGACGCCCGGAGCGGCACCGATCAGTGTCAGGTCCGATGGGGCTTGTCGCCCGACATCCAGACGTCGTACTTCGACAGCCGCTTTGCTTGCCGGAGATCGGAACGACCCCGACCGGCGGATGCGCTTCAAGAACTCCCGGCGATACTGCGCGGGTCGGTCGTCCACGAGCCATCAACCAATGGACCGTCGTAAGCTAGCCTCCGTGAACCTCATCGATGGCTTGACGATGCGAACTTTCAATCCGAGCACGGCACCTATTGCCTCTAGGGTCGTTTGCCGGATTGTCTTCGTCAACCTTGCGAGACTGTGGGTAGGAAGGCTCGAGAGTCACGCAAAGGCTGCCGAATGCACTTGGCCCCCGATCTGAGCGCGTATCTCCACAGTGTCTTGGCGGTTGTTGCGCCCGAGGACTCGTATCGCCCTGTGCCCGGGCGCGAGGAAACCGACGGCCGCTATGATGGTTATGGACCTGCTCGTCGCGGGGACCGAGAAAGCGGTAGCTATCCGCTCGCTCGAACGCCAGATGCAGCCCCTTTGAGCACTTCGCAATTCGAGCGCGACGGATGCAGATCACCGATTTCGAAAGGATTGCCGGACGAGCGCCGTTTCCACGTCCGCGGGTGGTGTAGCGCATTGAGATAACAGCGCCGGTTCGCCTTGCAGAATCTCAAACTCCAAGAACAATCGCGCTACAGCGAGGTGCCTTGAGTCACCGCGCATTTCTGTATTTCAAAGGTGCTCGCGACCACGGCGGCTGAGGCGGCGCCGACTTTCTCGATGTCAACTTGAACCGCGGCTTGAACGCGATGTCATGCAGGTGCGCTTGTCGCGGCTCGAGCTGCAGCGTCCCAGACAATGGGGCGGATGCTGGCTTTCGTTGAATCTTTGCGAGAAGTTGGTGATCGATACCTTCTGGTCTGGCTGCTGCCGGAGATGCCTCAGGGCACACGCTGGCTCAACGTGCTGAAGGCGCTGGTCTGCTATCAGCTGGTCGATCCCGGCAGCGAGTGGCGCTTGCATCGACACTGGTGCGGGCACAGTGCGATGAGCCACGTCTTGTCTCGATATACACAGCCCGATTCGGATTTGCGCCTGCTGCTCCCACAGCTGCAGCTGGCGCTGCCCGAACAACCAGCGCCGAAGATCCATCCCAGCCGCGCTCGCGTCAGCCGAGCGCGGAATGGACTCACTGTGCGTCAGGCGGAGAGGACTGGCCTTGAATGCCGACCTTTGCTCCCTCGACCCAATTCAATCAATCACTTAAGCTCGCACTACATGCCGAGTTGGCGAAGTCGGGCTATGTCCGGGCAGGTGCGGGCATGTCGCTGTATCGTGTCGGCGGTCGCTCGCGTGTTGCCTATCCTCGACCAGCCAGCCCCATCAGACTGAACAGACAACCTCGAACATGCATTGTGGTCTCGACTTCGGCACCAGCAATTCCGCGCTCGGTGTGGTCACGCGCGACGGTGGCGTGCGCTTGCTGCCCATGGAGGGCAGCAGCGCGATCCTGCCGAGCGCAATCTTCTACGACTCGCTGGGACAGCCGCGTGCGGTCGGTCGCGCGGCAATCGCGAGTTATATGGACGAGGAGCCCGGGCGCTTCATGCGTTCGATGAAGTCGGTGCTCGGCACCGGGCTGATGGGCGAGCAGACCGGCATCGGTGCCCAGCGCGTGTCCTACGATACGGTGCTCGAGCATTTCATCGTCGAGATCAAGCGTCGTGCCGAGACCGCGCTGGGGCGGTCCCTGGATGCCGTGGTCTGTGGGCGGCCGGTGTACTTCAACGACGACGACCCGACGCTCGATGAGCGTGCCGAGCAGATGCTGCGATCGGTGTTGCACGACGCGGGCTTCGAGCGGGTCGTGTTCCAACTCGAGCCGATTGCCGCCGCGCGCCACTTCGAGACCGCCGCCACGCAAGAGACGCTTGCGTTGATCGCCGACATCGGT
This sequence comes from Gammaproteobacteria bacterium, assembly GCA_020444775.1. The sequence goes on along the minus strand of JAGRHX010000156.1, from coordinate 7,564 downwards.
GGTGGCACCTCCGATTTCACACTGGTACGTATCCGTGGTCGCGGCGGCGCCGAGCCAAGCGAGCTGTTGGCCAGCCACGGGGTGCACATCGGTGGCACCGACTTCGACCAGCGACTGAGTCTGCACAGCGTTATGCCGCTGCTCGGCAAGGATGCCGCTCTGCCGGGACGTGGCCTGCCCGCGCCAATCTGGATCTATCTGGATCTGGCCAGTCCGTCGCGTATCGCCTGGCTCAACAGCCGGGAGAATCTCACGCACATCCGCACGCTGACCAGCGCGGCGCGCAGCGATGCGCGTTTCGTGCGACTGGCGGAGGTCATGCGCCGTCGACTCGGTCATCACATCGCGCACGACGTGGAGCGAGCGAAGATCGCGCTGAGCGAGCTGCCGGCCACGACGCTCGAACTCGACTATGTGGAATCGGGGCTTGCATTGGCGATCCAACGGGCCGACCTGGCCGGCGCCATCGAGGGCGAGCTCGAACGTTTGCGCGAGACCGTGCGTGAATGTCTGCGTCGTGCCTCGACCCCGCCAGGCGCGGTCGGACTCACCGTGCTGACAGGTGGCTCGACGGAGATGCCGCTGGTGCGTGCGGCCATCACGAGCGTGCTACCGCATGCGCGGCTCGAGTCCTGCGACCGCTTCGGCGCAGTTGCCGCAGGGCTCGCGCTGCAGGCCGGCGAGGCATTCGCGGACTCCGGGTGAGGCCCCGGGTCGGGCGCCGGGAAGCGCGGCCTGAATCGTCATCGGGAGTGTCGATTCGTTACCTTGGGCGCCGTGTGTGCCGGGCTGCGCGACCGCGCTCAGGTCCCGGGCAGCATCGCCCGCACGGCGCTCACGTCAGGTCTGGCGGCCGCCATCAGATAGCCGAAATCGCTGCCCAGCGTCAGATAACGTACGCCCAGGTCGACAAGCCGCTGCTGCAGCGCCCGGTCGCCACGCGCACCACCTACCCCCATCGCCTTGCCATGTTTGTGGCACGCGGCGGCGACGGTCTCGAAGGCCGCCTGCATCGCGGGATGGTGCATGTCACCGGGGGCCAGACCCATCACCGTGCTGAGATCCAACGCGCCGATGTGGATGAGATCGATGCCGTCGACCGCGGCGATCGCGTCGATATTGGCGAGGCCGGTCGGGGTCTCGATCATGGCGGCCAGCAGCACCTGCTCGTCGAGAATGCGATTGACCTCGGGCTGTGGCAGCGACTCGAAGCGCAAGCCGGGAATCGTACCGGGGGCCGAGCGCATGCCACGGGGTGGGAACTTGCAGTAACGAACGATGGCCTCGGCCTGCTCGGCGTCGTCTACATGCGGCACCATGAGCCCCATACCTCCACTGTCCAGATAGCGGGCCATGTCGTGCGCGTGATGAGAAGCGATGCGGGCGATCGGCGTCACGCCAAAACCGAGCGCCGCGACGCTGACCGCGGACGCCGATTCGAGCGCGGTCGGACCGTGCTCCATGTCGATGAAGATTGCGTCGAAGCCGCAGCTGGCGGCGATGAGCGCGATATCCGGACTGCGCATCTGATTCACGGCCAGGCACAGCACGAGCTCGTTGCGGGCGAGCTTCTGCTTGGCGTGGTTGACCAGTGGCGCGCTGATCGTGGCGTTGACCATGGGTAGCGTTCTCTTGGTTGACGGAAGGCGAGAGCTGTGTGGATACTGCTTCGTTGCACTGGCACCGACTGCCATGCGTGCCTCCGGCTCATGCAGGTGTACCAATCTGGCACATGGAGCTGGCACGTGAACAAGAATATCAAGTGACCATCACGGTGAGGATCTGAGACCCATGAGGATGTTGTCCGTAGTCTTCGGCGCCCTGTGCGCGCTGTTCATCGCCGCTCAGGCGCACGCCGAGTACCCGGAGAAGCCAATCACCATCATCGTTGCCTTCGCGCCCGGTGGTGGTACCGATGTCGGCGCGCGTATGGCCGTGCCGTTCCTAGAGCGCTACATGCCGAAGGGCACCCGCTTCGTCGTCGTCAACAAGCCCGGCGCGGGTGGTGAGATTGGAGCGACCGCGATTGCCACGGCCGCGCCCGATGGCTACACCATTGGCTTCATGAACCTGCCGAACATCATGATGAAGCCGCACGAGCGCAAGACCCACTACACGGTGGACAGCTTCGAGCCGATTGCCAACATGGTCTACGACGTGGCGACGATCGCGACGCTGCCGAACAGCAAGTACAAGACCTTGCAGGACGTCGTGGACGAGGCGCGCAAGCGTCCGGGCGAGATCACCGTGTCGTCTGCCGGCACCGGCTCCAACACCCATCTGGATGTGATCGCCTTCCAGAACGCGGCCGGCATCAAGCTCAATCACGTGCCGTTCGACGGTGGCGCGCAGTCGCGCAACGCGCTGCTCGGCGGTCACACCGAGCTGTTCGCCACCGCGCTCGGTGATTCGGCGCGCTTTCACGATGCCGGGGAGATGCGCGTGCTCGGCATCATGGGGCCGACTCGCTCCCAGCTGCTGCCCGACGTGCCGACCTACAAGGAGCTTGGGTATGACGTGCGGGGCGGTTCGGCACGTGGTCTGGTCGGTCCCAAGGGCATGCCGAAGGCGGCCGTGGAGATGATCGCGAGCGCCGTGGAGAAGGCGGTCAACGACCCCGAGATGATCCAGCGTGCCAAGGAGATGGGGCTGCCACTGAGCTTTGCCGGCACCGCGGAATACGCGCAGATGCTACAGGACTACAACACGTCCATCGCCCGGATCTGGGCCGAAACGCCCTGGAAGTGAGGCACAAAGGCCCTGCGATGGCGCGCCTGTAGGGTGGGTCATCGCACGGTCTCGCCGCGGAGCCGTCACCGTCATGCATCAGGCCGCTGCAAACTGCATTGGCTCGGCTGTGCTGCTGCTGGGCATCGCCTGGGCCTGGTATCTGACCGGCCAGTTCGAGCAAGCGGCCGCCCGCTACTATCCCTACGCGGTGTTGGCCTTCACCGCGATAGTGAGCCTCTTGTGGCTGCTGCGCTCCGTACATCGCTGGCGCTCCGCGGGCGCCACGCAGGCGGGTGAAGAGGGCAACGGCGCGCTCGGCAGCCGAGCCGGCTACGTACTGCTGGCAGGTACCGTGGTCTACGGGGTGCTGGTGGTCCAGGTGGGATACGTGCTGCCGTCCATCGCCTACATCGCTGCCACCGCCCTTGCGCTGGGCGGGCGGCGTTGGCTGTCCATAGGCATCGTGGCGATACTGTTCCCGCTCGCTATCTATCTGGGGCTGGTGTACGGCTTCTACCGGCCGTTACCGTTCTAGGCGCCCGCGCTACATCGGGCACCGGCTCGCTCCTGCCCAGGCATTGAATCACGGTCAACGCGATGCTCGAACACCTGCCGCAGATTTTCGCTCACGTCTTCAGTCTCTCGAGCATCATCGCCATGGTCTTGGGCGTGCTCGGCGGCGTTGCGATTGGCGCCATGCCGGGCGTGAGCGCCACCATGGCAATTGCCATGTTGCTGCCGCTGACCTTCACCCTGGAACCGGTCACCGGCCTCGGCATGATCGCCGGCATCTATAGCGGTGCCATCTACGGCGGCGCCATCCCGGCGATACTGCTGCGTATTCCCGGAACCCCGGCGGCCATTGCCACCACCTTCGATGGCTATCCCATGAGTCAGCAGGGGCAGGCGGGGCGGGCGTTGGAGATATCCTGCTACTCCTCCTCGCTGGGCGGCATGATGGGCGCCCTGGCACTGATCCTCATCGGGCCACCGCTCTCTCGTATCGCGCTGTCCTTTGGCCCACCGGAGATGTTCTGGGTGGCGCTGCTCGGTATCCTGTCGCTCGCCCTGCTGTTGGGAGACGATGCGATCAAGGGGCTGGTGAGCGCCGGGATCGGCCTGTTCCTGGCGTGCGTAGGCACGGACCTGGTGACCGGTCAGGAGCGCTACGCCTTCGGCGCGGTGGAGCTGGTCGGCGGACTCGATATCGCGGTGGTGCTCATTGGTTTGTTCGCGATACCACCGACCCTGGAGATGGCCGAGAAGAGTCTGGGGGAGACCGGTGTACGCCAGCTACCGGCCATCAACCGCGCGCTCGGCCTGTTTGCCGCCATCAAGCAGTTCTGGAAGGTCTGGCTGTCGGGCTCGGCGATCGGCGTGCTGGTCGGAATCCTGCCCGGCGCCGGCGGTAATCTCGCCGCGATCATCTCATACAACGAGACCAAGCGGCGCGCCGCCGACCCGACGGCCTTCGGTCAGGGCAAGCCCGAGGGCGTGGCCGCGGCGGAATGCGCCAACAACGCGGACTGTGGCGCGGCCCTGATTCCGGCCCTCACCCTCGGTGTTCCCGGTTCCACGGTGGCGGCGCTCATCATGGGCGCGTTGATGATCCACGGCATGCAGCCCGGGCCGCAGCTGCTGCGCGAGCAGCCGGTGGTGGTCTACGGCTTGATGTTCCAGATGCTGGTCACCGCTGCCCTGATCATCCCCCTGGGAGGACTGCTGGCGACCCGCCTGTTCGCCCGGGTGCTGTTGATTCCCGGCTATCTGCTCGCACCGCTCATCCTGTCGCTGACGGTTGCCGGGGTGTACTCGATCAACAACAGCACCTTCGATGTCGGTGTGCTGTTCACCATGGGCATACTCGGCTACGTCATGGAGCGGCTGGGCGTGCCGCTCGCACCGGCCTCGCTCGCTCTGATCCTGGGACCGTTGCTGGAGAAGAACCTGATGATCTCCCTGGTCATCTCACGCAACGACCCGAGCATCTTCTTCACCCGACCGGTGTCCCTGGTCATCATCGCGCTGATCGTGCTCTTGATCGGCGCACCGTTGTTGCGGCGCAGACTGCGCAACCGGCGGCTGAAGGGCGCCTTGGAGATCGACTGAGACGCAACGCGCCACGCGCGCTGACGGGGCTGGAACCCATGCACGCGCGTGGCCGTCGACTCAACCCCGCAGTCCGGGCATCTGGAAGCCCGCGGCGTCCAGCGCCTCGACCAGCGCCTTGCGCTGGTCCGTGCTCAGCTCGACCAGCGGCGGACGTAGCGTCGCCCATTGCGCATCGTCGCCGTGGTGGGCGATGGCCGCCTTCAGCGCCGGGATCATGACGTAGCCCTGGAAGATCTCGCGGATCCGGTCGAGGCCGGCCTGTTGCGCATCGGCATCGGCGTTCCGCCAGCTCGCCGCCAGCTTCGCGATCGGACCCGGGTTGACGTTGGCGGTCGCGCTGATGCAGCCGGCGCCGCCACCGCGCAGGGTAGCGAGCAGGAAGGTCTCGGAGCCTGCGAACACGTCGAAGCCCCGCGGCTGGAAGCGCTCGAGCATGCCCTTGGTGTTCTCCCAGTCCCCGGAGCTGTCCTTGACGCCGGCAATGGTGTCCGGATAGGCCTTCAACAGACGTTCGATCAGATTGAAGGTGATGGGCACCTGTGCCACCGGCGGGATGTGATACAGATAGATACGCAGACGCGCGTCGCCGACCCGCTCGATGATCTCGGCGTAATTCCTGTACAGACCCTCGTCGGAGACACCCTTGTAGTAGAACGGTGGCAGCATGAGGACGCCGGCGCAGCCCATCTGCACTGCCCGACTGGTGAGCCGCACCGAGTCGCTGATGGCGCAGCAGCCGGTGCCGGGCATCATCCGATTCGCCGGCAGGCCGGCCTCGGCGAGCGCGTCCAGCAGCTCCAGCTTCTCGTCCACCGACAACGAGTTGGCCTCGGAGTTGGTGCCGAACACGGCCAGGCCGACGTCGTTGTTCAACAGCCAGCGGCAGTGCGCGGCCAGCCGTTTGCCGTCGGGTCGCAGGTCGCGGTCGAAGGGCGTGACCACGGGCGAGAGTACGCCGCGGATTCGATTGGTGTCAGTCATGCAAACCTCTGGCGTCGTGCCTGAGCGGATCGGGTCGATGTTTCGCGGTCGCGGACTCGGCCGCCACGCGGTTGACTCAGTTTAACCGGACGTAGGGCGCGATGGTCCGTGGTCGACGGCGCTCACAGCGCTGCAATAAGGGCGCGTAGCAGCCGCCAGCCGACCCACATGAACAGCAGCGGGAACACCACCGTCTGCAGCATGAAGACCACGATCAGATGGATGATGTGCTCGCTGGCGCGGGCCAGACGGTCCTTGTAGAGGTCGATACGCGCCTGCACGTCCAGGCTCTGGGTGGTGCGGTCGTACCAGCGCCCGAGTCTGTCCAGCAGTCCCTCACCATCGTTGCTCGGTTGGATCTCCGGTGCCGGGGTCTGTAGTGCTTCGACCTCGTCGCGGGTCTGCTCCAGCGCGACCTGCGAAGCCTGGTAGCGTGCCTCCAAGAAGCCCGCATAGACCAGGTCGTTGAGCAGCACCACCACCGGCACCGCGAAGCGTATGAACAGCGCGAGCAGCGCCAGATTCATCGCCAGTCGGCGGCAGCGCCGCGCCGAGCGACCCTGGCCGCAGCCCAGTGCCGTCGGCCAGCCGGGCCACCACACGCTCAGCAGCAATACCCCGACCGCGAGTGCCGCGGCGAGCTGCACGGCGAGGCCGGTGCCAATCTCGAGGAGGATCTTCTGCGCGCCCAGGGAGGTGCTGGCGGCCAGCATGATCCAGGAGAAGCGCTCGATCAGATCGTTGACGGGATCGAAGACCTCGCCCGGGGTCAGCACCACGCCGACCCCCGCCGGCTCGACCGCGACCTCGGTGCCCTGGACCACCGAGACCACCGCGTTGATGCCGCGTACCACCGCGAAGGTCACCAGAGCTCGCTGGAAAGCCCGATCCACGGGGCTGCTGGCCTGGTGATCCAAGAGTCCGCTGCCGCCGAGCGCCAGCACGCCCAGTAGCAGGATGCTCAGGACCCAGCGCAGCGCCCCGGCCGGGTGCTGCGCGCCGGGGGTGGGCATGGTGCTCAGCGAAAGCTGCCGCCACGGGCGCCGTGCCCGCCGTCGACCGTGACCACCGTGCCGGTCATCCAGCTAGCCTTGTCCGAGGCCAGGAACAGCACCACGTTGGCCACCTCCTCGACGGTCGCGGCGCGGCCGGTGGGCAGATTGGCGAGCAGCTCCTGCCAGCGCGAAGCATCGCCGAGCTCGGCCTCCGCGCGGGTCTTCATCAAGGTCTCCAGACGCTCGGTCAACACCGCGCCCGGACAGACCGCCATGACCCGGATGTTGTCCTCGAGGCTGAAGCTGCCGAGCGCGCGGGTAAAGGCATTCAGACCCGCGTTGCCCGTGGTGCCGGCGATGTAATTGAAGTCGAACCGCTCGGCGGCCAGACCAGTGACGTTGATGATCACGCCGTGACCACGGTCGCGCATCGCGCCATAGCAGGCCCGGCACAGGTTGATGTAACCGAAGACCTTGAGATCCCAGGCCTCGCGCCAGGTGTCCTCGACGATCTTCTCCAGATTACCGCCTGGAATCGCGCCGGCGTTGTTGACCAGGATGTCCGGCAGGCCAGCCGTGTCCAGCAGGGTCTTGATGTTCGTGCTATCGCTCAGATCCAGGGCATGCACGCCGACCGAGACCTGATAACGATCACGGATGCGTTGCGCGCCGGCTTCCAGGGCGTCCTTGCTACGCGCGACCAGGTGCACGTTGCAGCCTTCGGCCGCCAGCGCCTCGGCCACCGC
>JAGRHX010000155.1 GCA_020444775.1 Gammaproteobacteria bacterium | reverse complement strand
GAAGGAGACGCCCTGCGGGTTGCTACCGGTCAGACCAGCCCCGAGATCGGCCCCGAGATCAGCCCCGAGATCAGCCCCGAGATCAGCCCCGATATCAGCCAGGGGACGCCGCAGGTTGGCAGCCGCTTGGAAGGTCTGAACGTCCAGCCGCCCGGGGCCGAGCAGCAGGTTGTTCCAGGCATGCGCCGGATAGCGGCTCCAGGTGCGTGCGAAGCGACCTACCTTCCGTTGATTGACCAGCGTGTTGTTGACCAGGTAGAGGGCGCCATCAGGATGGTGGTCGCCTTCCGCGGCATACCCCACCAGCGTCGCGTTCTCGCCCAGCGGCCCTTGCCAGAGCAGGTTGCCCAGCACGTAGGCCAGACCGCCGTTGCTCAGGTCGATGAGATAGTTGCCATAGCCATCCGATTCGTCGCCGATGCGGTTGTAGAGCACCCAGGTCTCACGCGCACGGCTCTTCAGGTAGTTGCCGATCACGGTGTGGTGCAGGTAGTTGAAGCGAAAGATCAGACGCCGCACCGCGTGCACGTAGACGCCGTGAGCGCGCTCTGAGGAATGGCCGTTCCAGGCGAACTCCGAGTGCTCTATGAGCACGTCGCTGCGTGGATCCGGATTGACGAGCATCCCGGTGTCGTTGCCGAAGAAGTAACAGTTGCGCACGCTGAGCCCGGTGCCCTCGGCGCGGATCCCGGCGCCGTTGCGGTCACGACCGTGGGCATGCACAAAGGCGATGTTCTCGACCACCGCGGCGTCGCCGGAGATCAGCCAGATGGCCTTCTCCTGGGGCAATCGGGTGTCTTGCGCGTCCAACCACACCATCCCGCCGCGGCCACGCAGGGTCAGACCACTTTGCGACCAGACCGCAGTATCCCCGGGATACTCGCCGGGCTCGATCTCGATGACATCGCCGTCCCGTGCGATCAGCGCGGCGGCCGCGGGGCTGGTCAGCGCTTGATCCGGACCGACCCGCAGCACACGCGCCGAAGGCTGCGGCGGTTCTGGTGTGAAGACCGGTTTCACGGGCTGAAACAGTCTTTCTGTAGCGTACGGGCGTGGCGCGCGTCGGGCGATCGTGTCCGCGGTGGCGCCGCTGCCGCGCCAACCGACAACCCGGCCAATGGCCGCATCCAGTGGCCGGGCCAGCGACGGCAGATGGGTTCGGGTCCATGTCTGCAGGTGGTGTCTGGGACGATCGATGAGCAGCGTCACACCGAGGCTGGCCGCCAGGATGGTGGCCAGCAACAACAGGAGCGCACACCGCTTTGCTTTTCCACAAGCGCGCAAGCGCCCGGTGGTCAGCCGGACGCTTTGCCGGGTCGGTCGATTCTGCATGCTGAGACGATGGTCCGCCTGTCGTGGTGGGGCTGGCGGTCACGGTTGCGGGCTGTGACAATCACCCGCTGGACGCGTCGGATCGAATCGACCGAGCGCGGTCGATTCTGAAGGCCAGGAGCTGTAGTCCCAACCCACCATGCGCTACCGAGTAGGCGAAGATCCGGCCACCGCGGCCCTCAACTCCACCGATCACACCCTCATCATCACCGTGGTGATGTCCTTGTTCATCGGCATCGCGCTGGTCTGGCTCGGCCATCGCGGTCGTCAGTTCTGGTTGACCAGCTGGTCCTATGGCCTGATCGTCTGCAGCGTGCTCTATGGCGGTTGGATGATCTATCACGGTATGCGTTGAGGCGGTACGCGTTGAGGGATATGCGCTGAGCGCGCTCGACCTCAGAAGCCGCCCGAGAACCCCAGGTACACCGACGATCGCCGGCCGTCGCGGTGATGACGGTAGGGTCGACCCCAGCCATGCTGACGATGGCCGCCGCGCCAGTGGTGCACGCGCCGGGGGTATTGCGCGTGGTGGCGGCCATGCCAGCCACGATAGCCCCAGTCGCCGTAGCCGGAACCGTAGCGCAGGCTGACGTACGTATGGTCGGCGAGCAGCGCCGCGGCAACGGTCAGCGGCGCCAGCGCCCAGAACGGGTCGGGTCGCAGCGCGGGCAGCGGCCGGTGCTCGTATACGACCGTTCGCGACGGTGGCGGATAGGCCCGATGAATCACGCGCGGCTCGACGTAGCGGCGCTCGACGACCTGGGCCACCTGGCTGGTATCTGGCCAGAGATCACGGTACTCGGAGCGCACCACCGGCAGGCTCTCCGGCACAGACTGGCCGGCGGTGGTCTCGGCGGTGCTCACCTGTCCGCTGACGATGCCGGTCACGGTCAGCTCGCGCCCTGGTGCGTAGGGGCCGTCCAGCGACGCGCTGGTGACGACCAGGAAGCGACCCCTGACCTCATCGTTGCTCAGCGGTCTGCCCGATTCGTCCAGATCGAATCCGATGATCTCGAGCAGATGACGGCCCGCGCCTTCGGTCCCCAGACCCCGGCGCAGCCCGGGGTCCAGGTCCTGGACCGCATGGATGGCCGCAATCATCCCGCCCCAACGCACCCGGGTGCCGATCGGCACCGCGCGTGCCTCGGTGGCGGGCGCCAGCTCGACCTCGGGCGGCTCTGCGGCGGCTACCGGACCGCGTCCCAGCAGCATGAGGATCATCAGCAGTAGCAGTGCGACGGCCGGCCAGATCTCAAGCGCTCCTGCGCGTGCGTCGGTCTGTCGTGTCGGTGCCTGCATCGCAGTCCCCCTCCTGCATCGCCGCTGTGACGATGCAATAACTCTTTGAATCTTGTCCGCTCGTAGCGCCAGCCGGCACCAGTTGCGCTCGATTTTCATCCTCCGTCAGCACCCGTGCCGGCGCAAGTCGGGCGCGGCCGTTGCGCTTGCCGAACCGGGTGGTGTGGTCAGTCCTCCCAGGCCGGCTGTAGCCGACCACGCTCATCGGCCACGAAGGGTTGCCACAACAGCGCCAGCTTGATGAGGTGGATGTCGCTGGCTCTGGCGCGCACGTTGAGCGGATTCAGGACCTCGGCCTGTGCGTCGAAGGGTTCGATGGCATCCACCTCCGCCTCGAAGGCACGCTGCAAGGCGTGCAGGTCCTGGCGAACAGCCTCCACGGTCTCCTTCGCGCGACCGACGTCGCCGACTTCCTTGCCCGCGCGGCCGACGCCACGCAAGGCGCTGCCGAAGGCGCTACGCCGCTTGCGACCCAGCACCGCGCCGAGGATGGCGCCGCCAAAGGAGATGGCGACGTCGATCTGCCTGGCGCGTGACTGTTCGCGTTCGCGTTCCAGCGTCTGCTCGGCGCGTCGCAGTCGCTCCTCCAGGGTGTTGGTCTTCTGCGCGTAACGCTGACGCAGACGCGCCACGACCTGGTCACGCTGTTCCGAGGCGTGCTGTTGCAGCCGTACGCGGAATTCACCCTCGCTCTCGCCGAGCACCGAGTGGAGCTTGAACGTCGTGCTCTGATGCAGCGTCAATGGGCAGCTCTGACGCAGCCAGCGCTTCAGTGCGCTCTGCCATTTACGGTAGTTGCTCGAACGGGTCAGGACGGCCGGGCAATCGGCGTACAAGCAGTCGGGCTCCGGCGAGGTCTGTAAGGACTCGATATCGAGATCGATCTGCTCGGCCTGATCCCAATCGATGCTCACGACACCGTCGCCGGGCTCCGCCAGCAGCACCCATCTGCGTTCCGATTCGATACCGTATCTGCTGCTCGTGTAGAACAGGTCCGCCGCGGCCATGAGTGTCGGTCGATAATGCACCGGGGTCGACGCTGCAGCGGTGATCGGCAGGAAGAACTGCTCGATGTCCGCCGCCAGCGCGGGTGGTCCGGTGCTCTGGTCACCTCGCAACTCGACCGACCGCGCTTCGTCGAGCTGGTCGGCATTGCCCGGCTGTTCGCGACGGCCCGCCATCAGCCCGCGGATCTGTTCGCGAGTCATCGGGCCGGCCAGGTAGGACATCACCCAGCGCGTGTCGAACACCACCGGGGCGTCCTCGTGCACGTTGTGGAGCAGGAAGCGGCGCTTGCCAAGACCCGCGATGGTTCTTCGTATCCGTTCGCGGTCGAAGCCATCCCCGGCGGCGCCTTCCAGTCCCTCCATCACGCGGGCCATGTCACGTTCGGTCTGCAGACGGCCGATGAACCAGGTGCCGGTGTTCGACAGACCCTTGTAGTCCAGATCCACCGGGTTCTGGGTCGACAGCGCGAGTCCAAGGCCGTAGGCGCGCGCCTGCTTGAGCAGGCTCAGCAGCAATGGCTTTGACGGCGGGTTGGCGACCGGCGGCATGTAGCCGAGTATCTCGTCCATGTACAGCAGCGCGCGCAGGCTGCCGGTGCCGGGCTGGGTGCGCATCCAGCCGATCAGCGCGTTCAGCAGCATGCAGACGAAGAACATCCGCTCGTTGTCGTCCAGATGCGCGATGCTGAGGACGCTGACGCGCGGCTTGCCCTGCGGCGTGTACAGCAGCCGCGCGGCGTCCAGGGGTTCACCCTCCATCCAGGCCGCGAAGCCAGGCGCGGCGAGCAGGCTGTTGAGCTTCATGGCCAGGCCGAAGCGCTCGCGGGCTGGATAGAAGGCTTCGAGATCCATGACACCGATACGATCGATCGGTGGTTGCTGGATGGCGCCTATCAGCGTTGCCAGGTCCAGACCACGACCTTCGCGCCAGGCGTTGTCGAACAGGTTGGCGAGCAGGATGTGTTCGCGACTGGTGAGCGGATCGGCGTCCATGCCCAGTAGCGCGAGCAGGCCGCTGGCGGTGGCTTGCAGCCGCTCGTGATACAGGTCGGCATCCTCGAGTGATGCCGCCGAGGGGGCGTCGAAGCGGCGCAGCACGCTGATTGGCAGACCGGCGCTGCTGCCGGGGGTGTAGATGGCAAGCTCCGCGGTATCGCGCAGCTTGCGGATGCGCGCACCGCTCTGACCCCATTCGGCCAGGCCCTTCTGCCAGGCGGCGGCCCGATCGCGCGCGTGCTCGCGGGGCGAATGACCGTGCTCCGCCGCTTCGCGAGCATCGACCCAGGGCTCGAAATCGTCCGCGGAGAAGTCGGGGAAGGTCAGCAGCAGGTTGCCCAGGTCACCCTTCGGGTCGATGGCGATCACCGGGATGCTGTCGATGGCCGCCTCCTCGATGAGGCCGATTCCCAGACCGGTCTTGCCGCTGCCGGTCATGCCGATGATTACGGCATGCGTGGTGAGGTCCTTGCTGTCGTACAGCAACAGGTCCTCGCTGGTCTTGCCGCTGTGGTCATCGACCGTGCGACCGAGGTAGAACGCGCCCAGCTTCTCGAAGTCTTCCATCGTCGTCCGTCGTCCGGTGAGTGTCGCAGCCGTCACGCCGCCGCGTAGCGACGCCGCCTCCGCGGGTCCTTCTCGCAGGCCCCCTCGTGGCTGTCAACATGTGGCTGCCAGACGGCTGCCAGATGGCGGATCAGCACGGACCTGGGCCTGCCGATCCGCCGCGATGCGGCTATGCTTCATATCAGATGACCGATCGGTAACCGTTTCATCAGGGTGGCCACGGTTCATCGAGCTCCATTTCACCGGGAATCGCCGCTGTGTCGGCGTCATCGCTGTAGGGAGGGAGTCGACCATGGATACGATCCGACGCGTCTTGGACGTCAAGGGCCGGGCAGTCCATACCATCGGGCCCGATGCCACCGTGTACGAGGCGATCAAGCTGATGGCCGACTGCGGTATCGGGGCGCTGCCGGTAGTGCAGGGCGACCGGCTGGTCGGCATCGTCACGGAGCGGGACTATGCCCGCAAGGTGGTGTTGCAGGACCGCTCCTCGAAGAGCACGGCAGTGCGCGAGATCATGACCACCGAGGTGGTCTGCGTGGCGCAGAACGAGCGGGTCACCGACTGCATGGAGTTGATGACCCTGCGCCGTTTCCGACATCTGCCGGTGGTCGAGGACGAACGGCTGATCGGGCTGGTATCGGTCGGCGACCTGGTCAAGGCGGTGATCTCCGGCCAGAAGTTCGTGATCGAGCAGCTCGAGCAATACATCCAGGGTGAGATCGCCTGAACTTACCGCTCTGCACGTACATCCCGGACGGGTATCATCGGCCCAGGTGGGCGGTGTAGAGGCGATGGCATGGCTGGATATCCGGGCGCGGAACGTGAGCGGCGCGTCGAGCACGAGCGATTGACGCAAGCGGTGTCGCGGGTCTTCGAAGCCTGCGACATGAGTGGGTCAGACGCACGTCTGTTGGCCAGCACCCTGACCGCGGCCGATCTGCGTGGTATCCACTCGCACGGCGTGATGCGGGTGCCCGACTACGTTGGTCGGCTGTCACCACCCGAGTCGGCGGCGCGCTCGGCGATCGCCGGGGTTCGAGGTGGCGTCAATCCGCGCGCGGTGCCGCGTGTCAGCCGGGATGCCGGCGCCATGCTGCTGGTCGATGCAGACAACGGCATGGGACAGATTGGCTGCGATTTCGCGATGCAGCGCGCCATCGAACGTGCCCGGGAAGTCGGCATGGCCTTCGTCGCGGTGGGTAACTCGAACCACTGCGGCGGTCTGTTCTGGTACGTCGAGAAGGCCGTGGCGGCCGGCATGATCGGCTTCGCCTCGACCAATGCCCTGCCGACCATGGCCCCCTGGGGCGGCACTGACCGGATCGTCGGCATGAATCCGCTGGCGATCGGCATACCCGCCGGTGACCGACCGCACTTCATCATGGATTCGGCGTTCGCGGCCTGTGCGCGCGGCAAGGTCGTGGTCTATCACCAGAAGGGTGAGCCGCTGGTCCCTGGCTGGGCATTGGATCGAAACGGTCAGCCGACCACTGATGCCGGCGCTGCCTTGGATGGATTGCTCAGGCCGATCGGGGATTACAAGGGTGTGAATCTGGCGATGGCCATGGGGGTGCTGTCGACCCTGCTCTCCGGTGCCGGTTACGGCACCGCGCTGGGCAACCTGGACGATGGGCCCGTGGCCGGTCGTGACGGCCACTTCGTGATGGCGCTGAACATCAGCGCGTTGGTGGACCTTGACGGATTCCGGCGTGAGATGGACGCGGTCATCGATCAGGTGCACCAATCCGGTCGTGCACCGGGGGTGGACCGCATCTGGAGCGCAGGCGAGCTGGAGGCCGAGACCGCGCACCGTTACGCGCGCCAGGGCATCCCCTTGAACGCCGAGACCCTGCAGCAGCTCGCCACCACCGCCGCCGGTCTGGGTGTCGACCTTGGCGTCGACCTGGACCTGTGAGTCGTAACGCTGAATCGGGCCAGCGGGCCGGTCTATGGCGCGCCACGTGAGCGGCGGGTTGCGGTAAGGTGTGCACTGCCGGTGAGCCCGGTGAACGTTCCTTTTGCATGCGGAGAACAACATGGCACGAGCACGCGCACGTCACATCCTGGTCGAATCCGAGCAGGCCTGTCAGGACCTCAAGCAGCAGATCGAGAACGGCGCGGATTTCGCCGCGGTCGCTGCCGAGCACTCGCAGTGTCCGTCCGGGCGCCAGGGCGGCGATCTCGGCCAGTTCGGTCCAGGGCAGATGGTCAAGGAGTTCGATCAGGTGGTGTTC
Source organism: Gammaproteobacteria bacterium (assembly GCA_020444775.1). Next base: position 2,050 of record JAGRHX010000155.1, on the reverse strand, counting down.
AACGAGCCGGTGGGCGTGGTCCACGGACCGGTGCAGACCCAGTTCGGCTACCATCTGGTAGAGATCACCGAGCGCAGCGACTGACGCGCACGGTCAGGCTGTCGGCCGCCGTATCCCCTTGCCACCGGCGGGTCGATCACGGCCGACACCGGGCGCGCCACGGCGATTGGAGCAGGTCATGAAGCGACTGTTGCGACATCGTCTGGGCTGGTTGCTGATGGTCATCGGGCTGGCGGCCGGGCTGGTCAGTGAGCCCGCCGCGGCCGACCAGAAGGATCCGCGCCTGGACGCGCTGTTCAAGCGTCTGGCGAGCAGTGACAACGCGCTCGATGCCGATGTCATCGAGGCCGATATCTGGCGGATCTGGCTGAGCAGTGGTGACGCTGAGCTGGATGGCCGTCTGGAGCTCGGTCAGATGGCCATGGCGGTTGGTGATCTGGATACCGCCATCGCGCACTTCACCCAGGTCATCGAGCGCGCCCCTGGCTTCGCCGAAGGCTGGAACAAGCGCGCGACCGCCTACTACCTGCGAGGCGATCTGGACGCCTCGATGGCGGACGTGCGCCAGACCCTGGCGCTGGAGCCTCGTCACTTCGGCGCGATATCGGGTATCGGGCTGATCTTCCTCAACACCGACGATCCGCGCGCCGCGCTCGATGCGTTCGAGCGGGTGCTGACCATCCATCCCTTCGCCGCCGGCGCGCGCGAGCAGGTCGAGCGGCTGCGCCGGGTGCTGCGTGGTCTGACCGTTTGAGACCGGGATCTCATGACGACGCCGCGGAGCACTGGTAGCATCCGCTCCGGTCATCAGACCCGGCAGAGCAGAAGCAGCGTCCGGATCCGCCAGCCATTGGAGCTGATGGTCACCCGATTCGATGGTCCCAATTCCATGGTCCCAATTCGATTGTCGATTCGCCCCGCCATGAGATCGTGCAACATCGCGCCAGTCCGAACTGGAAGCATCATGGTCGCGGTTGCGCGCGTCTTCATGCTGCTCCGCCTGGGACGGGTGGCGGCGATGACATGCACCAAGGCCACGCTGATGACGCTGTGCGCGCTGCTCGTGCTGTCTGGCACCAGCGGCGCGATGCCCTGTCACGAGCGTACGACGCCGGTCGCCGGTGGCGCCGACGTGCACAGCGGGCAGGTGTCCGTGCCGCGAGTCGTAGTGGTGTCGTTGAAGACCGTTGAACCACGGTCATCGAGCGATTCCAATCTTGCTGTGTCGCAGCGACCCGCTGCGACACCCGCCCGACTGGTCCATCTGACGAAAGCCGACTCGTCATGCGTGCATTGCCGCGCCCTGATGACCTGCCCTTGCCCTCTCGAGCAACAGGCCGCCTTGGACCGTCCATGGCACCGGCGGTTGTTACCGGCCGTGCCGGTGATCGACTTCCAGCACACGCTGAACAGCAGTCCGGCACTGCCCGTCTCAGCGCTCCCGACGCTGATCCAGGCACGCGCGCCGCCGCGTGCTCGATGGGACGTGCAGGCTCGCGAGCAGGGGCAACTGCTCATCACTTCTGCGCGTCTGCGAATCTGATTTTCATCCCGCCTTCGGCGACGCCCTGACGCTCGCCCGATCGTGGCCCCCGGGTAGCCACGGCTCGCCATCGGTCGCCATCGGTCGCCTGTATGCGCCGCTGACCCGCACCGGGGCGCCGTGTCCCTGGCCACTCGCACCAATCACCGTTGACACGACCCATCCCGGCAGGCGCCGGCGGTGGCCGCGTATTCGTGGGATGAATTCAATGCATGATCCAGACAGCATGCGTGGGCGCCGGCGTCCGGCAGGCGTCGTTCGGATTGCGTCGCTCGCCGTTGGCGCGGTACTGATGGTGGCGCAACCCCGGCTCTTCGAACTCGACGTTGTCGAACCCATCGATACCGGCGCCGTGTCGATGGGACGGATCTTCCCGGCGCTGTTCCCGCAGGCCCTGGCCCGTACCGAGGGCACCGACGTCGCGGACAAGCGTTGGACCTGTCCGATGCACCCTCACTACATCGCGACCGAGTTCGGCACCTGTCCGATCTGCGGGATGGACCTGGT
>JAGRHX010000154.1 GCA_020444775.1 Gammaproteobacteria bacterium | reverse complement strand
TCACCGCTTGATGGGTAGATTTCCCATTCGTGGTGTGGTGCATCGGCTGCACGGTCCGACGCTCTCGGGACAGGCTCCCGCGGTTGGACCGTGAGCGGGCAGACGCGCGGCGCCGACCGTGGAACACGAGGAACAGATGTAGCGAGCGACAGGGACGATATACGCGGGATCCAGATTTACACCGGATTTGCAGGGACCGTGTCAGGCGGCGGGCGCGAGCACCGCGTGTAGCGCGATGACACGGTTGGTGCCGGCGGCCCCGGCGCCCTCCCGGGTTTCCCCCCGGTTGCCCCCTGGTATCCCCCTGGCGTACCCGTGGCGATCCGTCCTCGGCAATCCCTGCGCAGCATTCGCTTCGCAGCACTATTCGGGAGCAGGCAGATGACGGGCACACGTTGGCAACACAGCGCGGAACTGGTAACCGAGATCATGTCGCTCGTCGCTGAGCGCAGCACCCTCGAGCGCCAGACCGCGCTCGAGTCCTTTGTCTTCGAGTATTTCTCCAACGTCGAGATCGAGGACATCGAGCACGCCGAGGTGGCGGATTGGTACGGGGCGGTGCTCTCACATTGGAACTTCGCCCGCCAGCGTGCACCCGGCGAGACCCGGATAAGGGCCTACAACCCACACACCCAGACCCACGGCTGGCAGTCCACGCACAGCGTGCTGGAGATCGTCTGCGACGACCGTCCCTTCCTGCTCGACTCGGTGCGGATGGCACTGGAGCGCCAGGGACTGACCGTGCACCTGATCATCCATCCGGTCATGGGGGTGGGGCGCAACGACCAGGGCATGATCGAGACGGTGGAGCGGCTCACCCACCGCGCCCGAGGCGGTTCGGGTGACGCGGAGAGTGCCAGTCCCAGGGCCGGCCTGCCGGCCGAGGCGATCATGCATCTGGAGCTCGACCGGCAGCCCGAGCAGACCCTGGCCGAGGTCGGCCAGATCGTGCGTGCGGCGCTCGATGACGTGGTCGCGGTGGTCGACGACTGGCCGTCGATGGTCCGCAACATCGATGCCGTGATGGCGGCGTTGAAGTCCGGTCCGCCGCCGATCCCGGCCACCGAGCTCGAGGAGGGCGTCGAGTTCCTGTCCTGGCTGCGTAATGACCACTTCACCTTTTTGGGTTATCGCGAGTACCGGCTGGTCGACGCGTCCGAGAGTGATGCGACCGGCGCCCTGCAGCCGGTCGCGGGTAGCGGCCTCGGTCTGCTGCGCGAGCTGGACGGCCATCCGCCACGCGTGCTGACCTCGCTCACGCCCGAGGCCCTACGGATCGCGCGCGAGCCGGAGCTGTTGATCATCACCAAGTCCAACCATCGCTCGACGGTTCATAGGCCGAGCTATCTGGACTACATCGGTGTGAAGCGTTTCGATGCCGACGGCAAGGTGATCGGTGAGTACCGGTTCATGGGTTTGTTCACCTCGGCGGCCTACAACCGCAGCCCCATGAACATTCCGTTGCTGGCCAACAAGCTGCGCCGGGTGCTGACCCGCTCCTCCTTCGCGCCCCGCGGGCATGCCGAGAAGGCGCTGCTGAACATTCTCGAGACCTTCCCGCGTGACCAGCTCTTCCAGCTTCCCGAGGAGGAGCTGTATGAGACCGCGCTCGGCATCCTCCATCTGGAGGAGCGACGCCGGCCGCGAGTGTTCATCCACCGTGAACGCTTCGGTCGCTTCTACAGCGCGCTGGTCTTCGTGCCCCGAGAGCGCTTCAACACCGTCACCCGCCAGCTCATCCAGGAGACTCTGGAGACGACCCTGGGCGCGAGCGGCTCCGAATTCACCGTGTCGCTGGGCGAATCGGTGCTGGCGCGGCTGCACTTCATCCTGCATGTCGAGGGTGAACCGCCACTACCGATTGACCAGCCCGCCTTGGAAGCCCGGCTGCGTGACCTGACCCGCTCCTGGAACGACGAGCTGACCGCCAACATCCTGGACTATTTCGGCGAGGCGCGTGGTGTCGGCCTGGTACGCCGCTATGGCGAGGCGTTCAGGGCGGACTATCGCGAGGACTACACGCCACGCGTGGCGGTGCACGATATCGAGCACATGGAGGCGCTGGATCGGAGCGCGGACGGGCTCAGCCTCGCCGTATACCGGCCGCTGGAAGCCCCCCCCGATCAGCTGCGCATGAAGCTGTTCCATCCGGGCAGCCCGGTGTCCCTGTCCGATGCCCTGCCCATGCTCGAGAACATGGGATTGCGGGTCGAAGACGAGAACCCGGCCAAGATCAAACGCGGTGATGGGCCGCGGATCTGGATGCATGATTTCGGGATGCGCTCCGCTGATGGCAGCGAGGTCGACCTCGAGGCGGTTCGTACGTTGTTCCACGAGGCCTTCTCGCAGATCTGGGTCGGCAACGTCGAGAACGACGGTTTCAACCGGCTGGTGATCGGGGTCGGACTCGGCTGGCGTCAGGTGGTCGTGCTGCGCGCCTACTATCGATATCTGCGCCAGATCCGGCTGCCCTTCAGCCAGGCCTATGTGGAGCGGGCCCTGGCCAACAATGCCGCGATCGTCCGCGACCTGGTCGCGCTGTTCGAGACCCGATTCGACCCGACCCTGGGCGACGAGCGCGAGACGCGCGCCACAGCGCTGGTCGAGCGGATCGGCGCCGCTCTGGACGGGGTCGCCAGCCTCGACGAGGACCGCATCCTGCAGTCCTACCTGGCGCTCATCCGGGCGACCACCCGCACCAACTATTACCAGCGTCAATCCAATGGGCGCGATGCCGAGGGCGTGCCGAAGTCCTACCTGTCGTTCAAGTTCGATCCCGCGCTGGTGCCCGACATGCCGCGACCGCGGCCGATGTACGAGATATTCGTCTATTCGCCGCGCGTCGAAGGCGTGCACCTGCGCGGTGGGCCGGTCGCGCGTGGCGGGCTGCGCTGGTCGGATCGAGCCGAGGATTTCCGCACCGAGGTGCTGGGGCTGGTCAAGGCACAGATGGTCAAGAACGCCGTGATCGTGCCGGTCGGCTCGAAGGGCGGCTTC
>JAGRHX010000153.1 GCA_020444775.1 Gammaproteobacteria bacterium | reverse complement strand
CCCTTGAACAGGGCGATGTTCTGGAAGGTCCGGGCTATCCCCTGCGCGGCCGCCTCGTGGGTGCGCATTCGAGAACGCCGCACGCCCTTGTAGGTAATGGCGCCTTCCTGCGGATGATAGAAGCCGTTGATACAGTTCAGCATGGAGCTCTTGCCGGCGCCGTTCGGGCCGATGATCGCCCGGATCTCACGCTCGCGCACGTCGAAGCTGACGTCCTCGATGGCCCTGACCCCGCCAAACGACAGGCTCACGTTCTCGACCGCGAGCAGCACGTCGCCGAAGCTACGTTCAGCCATCCTCCTGATCCTCAGCTTGCGCGGGCCAAGCGCTCGAAACGCCTGGCCTCGCGGATCTTCACGTCGCCCTCAATCGCACCCCGGCGTCCATCTTCGTAGGCGACCTCGGTACGCGTGTGCACCACATCGACGTCGCCGAACAGTGCGTCGACCAGATCCTGGTAGCGCTCCTGGATGAAGCCGCGCCGGACCTTGCGGGTCCGGGTGAGCTCACCATCGTCGGCGTCGAGCTCCTTGTGCAGGACGAGGAAACGCTTGATCTGCGATCCGCTGAGCTGCTCGTCGGTGGCCAGATCCGCGTTCACCTGGGCTACGCAGTCGGCGATAAGCTCGTAGACTCGCTCGTTCGCCGCCAGCTCCTGATAGCTCGAGTAGGCGATGTTGTTGCGTTCCGCCCAGTTGCCCACCGCCTCCAGGTCGATGTTGATGAACACACCGACATGCTCGCGCCCGATACCAAAGGCCACCGCCTCACCGACATAGGCGAAGAACTTCAGTTTGTTCTCGATATATTTGGGCGCGAACATGCAGCCGTCGGCGAGCCGACCCACGTCCCTGGCCCGATCGATGATCTTCAGATGGCCGTCGGCATCGAAGAAGCCGGCGTCACCGGTGTGCACCCAGCCGTCGTCGGTCTTGGTCTCGCGCGTCGCCTGCTCGTTCTTGAAGTAGCACTGGAACACGCCGGGGCTGCGATACAGCACCTCGCCGTCGTCGGCGATCCGGATCTCCACGCCCGGAAACGGCGGCCCGACCGTGTCGGCCTTGACCTGACGGTCGGGCTGCGCGGTGACGAACACCGATGCCTCGGTCTGGCCGTAGAGCTGCTTCATGTTGATGCCGATCGAGCGGTAGAACTCGAAGATGTCCGGGCCGATGGCCTCTCCGGCGGTGTAACAGACCCGCGCCCGACTCAGACCGAGCATGTTCTTCAACGGCGCGTAGATGCACAGCTCACCCAGCGCGTACAGCAGCCGGTCGACGATCGACACCGGTCTACCGTCGATCAGACGCACGCCTACACGGCCAGCGAGCGACATGAAATAGCGATACAGACCGCGCTTCAACCAGCCGGCATCCTCCATGCGGATCTGCACGCTGGTCAGCAGGGTCTCGAAGATGCGTGGCGGCGCGAAGAAGGCGGTCGGCCCGATCTCACGCATGTCCGCCATCACCGTGTCGGAGCTTTCCGGGCAGTTCACGCAGAAGCCGGCGACGAAAGCCTCGCAATAGGAGAAGATGTGGTCGCCCACCCAGGCCAGAGGCAGATAGGCGAGTATCTCGTCGCGCTCGTTCATGCGATCCAGGGCAATGGCGCTGCGCGTGGTCGTCAGCACGTTCTCGTGCGAGAGCACCACGCCCTTGGGCCGGCCGGTGGTGCCGGAGGTATACAGCATCACCGCGGTATCGCTGCCCCGGGTGCGCGCCACGTGCGTGGCAAAAGCGTCCGGCTCGCGCTCATGGCGTTCGCGCCCCAGCGCCAGCACCGAATCGACGCTCAGCAGCAGGCCATCGGGATGATGCGCGTAATCACGCAGGCCGCGCGGATCGTTGTAGACGATGAACTCCAGCCGCGGGCAGCCGCGCTGCACCTCGATGAGCTTGTCGACCTGCTCCTGGTCCTCGGCGAAGGCGAACCGTATCTCGGCATGCTCGAACACAAAGGCCAGCTCGGCAGCGATGCTGTCCTGGTAGACCGGGACCGGCACGCCCCGTAGCGCCTGGGTGGCGCACATCGCGGCGTAGAACACCGGCCGATTGTCGCCGACTACGCTGAGCGCGTCGCCGGCTTCGAAACCGAGCGTCTCGAGCCCGAGGGCCAATGCGCGCACCCTCTCCAGCATCTGCGCCCAGGTCCAGGGCTGCCAGATGCCATACTCCTTTTCACGCATGGCGTGGCGCGCGCCGAAACGCTCGGCGTTGCGCAGCAGATACTTCGGCAGACTGTCCAGCTCCGCGGGAGCGGTGCCCGAAACCGATGATGCGTGGGTCTCAGTCATGACGGTACCGTTCGTTCTTGCGCGTGGCGCACACGTCCCTGATTGACGGGCGCCCGGTCGATGGACCCGGTGTCAGCAGGCCTCGGGTTCGGGCGTGCAGGGCCGAGTCGACACGGCCGGTGCCTCGAAGGGCCTGGAATTCTCGCGAGGCGATACCTCGAACGCAAGCGAATTGCGAACGCGTATCCTCGCGCAGTGCAGCAAGCGGCCGTCATCGGGCTGTTCGACCCTCGGCTTCGACGCCCGATCCCGGTGTCTTGCCCGGTTGCCGGTGTCTTGCCCGGTTGCCGGTGTCTTGACCGGTTGCCGTGCCGGGCACCACGCACCCGCCACGGCGGCACCGTCCGGCGACGCCAGACTCAGCGCGGTTGCATGCGTATCGCGCCGTCCAGACGTATCACCTCGCCATTGAGCATGTCGTTGTCGATGATATGTCCGACCAGGCGCGCGTATTCGGTCGGATCGCCCAGGCGCTGCGGAAACGGCACCTGCGTCGCGAGGCTGTCCTGCACCTGCTGTGGCAGACCGGCCAGCATCGGCGTGCGCATCAACCCCGGTGCGATCGTCACCACGCGTATCCCGGCACGTGCCAGCTCGCGCGCCATCGGCAGGGTGAGCGCGACCACGCCGCCTTTGGAGGCGCTGTACGCCGACTGGCCGATCTGGCCTTCGTAGGCGGCGACCGAGGCGGTCATCACGATCACCCCACGCGAACCTGAATCGTCCAGCGGCGGCAGCGCCTGGGCCCCGGCCGCCACCAGACGCGAGACGTTGAAGGTGCCGATCAGATTGATCTCGATGACACGGCGGAAATCGTCCAGCGGCATCGGTCCGTCGCGCCCGACCATTCGCTGCGCCGGGCCGATCCCCGCGCAGTTGACACACAGACGCGCGGGTCCGTGGGCGCTGGCGGCCTCGGCCACCGCCTGCTCGGCGCTGCGCGCGTCGGCGACGTCGCACTCCAGGGCGATACCACCGATGCGTTCGGCGACCGCTCTCGCACCCTGCAGGTTGCGATCGAGCAAGGCCACCTTCACGCCCTGCCCGGCCAGATACTCGGCAGTGGCCGCGCCCATACCCGAGGCAGCGCCGGTCACCACCGCGGCCTGATTGCTCATCTGCATATCTAGGTTCCCATGGTTTGGTAGCGATTGACCCCGGGTCGACCTGGCGCCTCGCTGCGGAGGGACCCGCGCTACCCGGGACTGAATGACGATCCGTGACTGAACGGCGGCGCCTCAGCTCCTGGCCAGGAACTCGCGATGCAGCTGCCGGAACAGCGGCGTCGCGCCACGCCTCGCCCATTCGAACAGGACCATCTCCGCGCTGACGATCTGCACGCCATTGTCGCGCATGCGCTCGATGGCCAGGGCGCGGTCGCCGGGCCGCTGGCTACCGACCGCGTCCGCCACCAGGAATACGTTCAGTCCAGCCGCCTGCATCTCGAGGGCACTTTGCATCACGCAGACATGCGCCTCCATGCCGCAGACCACGACCTGGTCGGCCTGGTGCGCGCGCAGCGTCGACTGCAGCGCCGGCTCGGACCAGCACGAGAACCAGTCCTTGCGCCAGATCTCCTCGTCACGCAGACCGTCGCGCAGCTCCGCCACGCACGGTCCGAGCCCCTCGGGATAGTGCTCGCTGATACGCACGGGCACGCCGACCCGACGCGCGACGCCCATCAGCCAGCAACAACGCTCGATGACGTTGCGACCCTCGTGTATGTGTGGTGCCAGGCGTTCCTGCACGTCGATGATCAACAAACAGGCGCGCGCCGGGTGCATCAGAACGTCGTTTTGGCTTGGCTTCATGCTGTGCTCGTCATGACCGGTAGCGGCGACTCCGGCGCCGGACCTGGTCTGATTGCTGATCTGGGACAGAATCCAGCAATCGGGCGGAACCGCCGCCATTCGCCACTGGATGGCCCTCAAGCTGTCTGCGGGCTCGCCAGCAGCTGGTCGTCCAGGCTGACCATCGTCGATGGTCGTCCCGTGGCGTCGTAACTCTGCTCGTGGAACGCCACGCGACCAGACCGTTCCAGCAGCACCACGCTTGAGCAGCGGGTACCGTAACTGTCACCGACGATGAAGCGCGGTGCCAGATTCCGTTCCCGCTGCAGATCGACGCCCGTGGACGGTAGCGCGGCGTCGTCCGGGCGTCGACGATCGCTCAACAGGTCGAACAACGCCTGGGGGCCCGGCGCGCCAGCTGCGCGCAGCCGTTCGAACTCGGCCTTGCCCTGCACCACCTTGGGCCACGGTGTATCGAGCAGATGGTTGCTCAGACCATAGACCCCGGGTGTCAGCAGCTCCGGCACGCTGCCCGGCTCGGTACGATTACTGAAGTACCCCATGCGCACGCCGTCGAACAGCAGCAGGTTGAATCCATTGTACAGCTGCGCGCTGGGCCGCAGTCGTTCGATGAAGACCTCGACCGACCAGCTCGACTGCAGGAAATCGGTGACCAGATGACCGCGCGACAGCGGCGCCGGACCGGGGATACCGCCGCTGCGGAAGTTGGTGACCGCGGCGAACCGGCCGCGCTTGTGCAGGCCCAGCCAGGTGCCGCCGGCCTCCAGATCGCGGCCAGCCAGAATCGCCGGATTGTCATCCCATGCGTGCAAGGTAGCAGAGCGCCGGCCGTGGAATTCGTCACGGTTGGCGGCCACCACCAGGGCGTGTTCATCCCAGACGTCGTAGGCAAAGAAGATAAGGCACATGGGCAATCGTCACCGGCTGGTCGTGGCGGTCTGCGTAGCGGGTCATTATAGGATCGCTAAGGCCCGTCCGTGGCGCCCCAGCCCGGGACGCCCAGTCCGGGACGCCCAGTCCGGGACGCCGTTGCGCCGCCGACGAAGGGACAACCGGCCATGGTTTTGGATTCACCGCGCCAACCCCATATCCTTCAGCCATGAACGTCCGCGGCAATCTCATCGATAGACATCTGATCCGCGCTGGTTGGCTGGTGGTGGGGGTGTCGTTGTTCGGTCTCATCGGCTCTCCCACACTCACCGCATTCGCGCTGAGCGCCGCGGCCGCGTGTCTGCTCGCCGGTTACCATCTGCGCTCGAAACGGCTGCGCGCCGACGCCGTCATCGATCTGATACGCGCCGGCCAGCGCGCCACCCGCGACGAGCTGGCCGGTGCACTGGGGCTGAGCGAAGAGGAGGTGATGCGCACGCTGCGCTACATCAACCGCAATCGACACGGCCGGCGGCCGATGTTCCTGGTCTGGGAGCCGCAGACCGACCGTGTGCTGGACAGGCTCGCGCCCGAATCACAGGTGGTCCTGGTCGAACACTGCCCGTCGTGTGGCGCGCAGATCAACCAGGCGGTGCGACTCGACGAACCGGACCCGCCACGCTGCGGATTCTGCGCACAGCCGGTGGGTGGCGCTCGGCTCGATGCCCTGCGCAGCGAGTACCGCTCCAGACTGACGGCACTGGAAGACACCCGGGAGCCCTTCAAGCCCTGGCTGTTCATCGTGCTGCTGCTGATCTTCTGGCCCGCGGCGCTTGCCTACGCGCTGTACAAGAGCGGCTTGCTGGACCCGTGGTTGGAACGGCTGCGCACGGCGCTGCCGCACTGAACGCGACCGTCGCGCCGCTGTCGGAGTGAATCAACGCAATCGAGGTAGTTCAAAGCCGAGGTAGTTCACCGCGAGGTAGCGGTGAGTAGTAGCGGGGACAAACGACGCCCGCGTCGCGTCTGGATGACGCAACGATGATCGGCGGGCCGTGCAACAAAGCCCGCGGAGCAATCGCCTGTCAGGCCGATCACCCCCAGACCGCACCCCGCGCCGGTCTCCATTCGCCGCCACGATCATCCCTGGCCCAGACGAACGGGGCCCCTGCCCTCATCACAGCGCCGTCATGGCGGATGGATGTGAAGCTGCTCGATCCCTCGCGACGAGGGCGACCGGTCACGACACACCCGGCCAGCGATACGCTGACCGGGTGCTGTACGGATCTATTTCAGTATCTTGGGCGCCGCTGTGGACGAGGCTCTCGCGGCCGCGCCTCGTTCACCTTGATGTTGCGACCACTGACCGAGCTGCCATCGAGTGCCTTGATGGCCTCCTCGGCCGCGGCCTCATCGGACATCTCAACGAACCCGAACCCCTTCGAGCGACCGGTATCGCGATCCATGATCACCTTGGCACTCGTGAACTGGCCAAACTGGGAGAAGAGCTCACCCAGCTCTTCGTCTGTCATGCTGTAAGGCAGGTTGCCGACGTAAATGTTCACAAACAAACGAGCTCATGCAGTCGTGTGTTCCTCGTGCCTACCTATCTCCGGGCCAACACACCACCCCAGACATAGTGCCGATGCAGCGCAACATCGGCCCCAAGAGGCGCCGCTTCGGGCTGTTCGCAGAGCGCCACGAACGCGCATCTTGCATGCACATCTTGCCGCTGGATTCCGTCAGTTCCAAGAATTTCTTTGCATAAGGCACTTCGAGGCGGCACACATCACCCAATGCTGTAACGCTCCGGTACCAGTGATCGCCCCGACCGCGGCCGTTCATGGGCTGTCCCACAACTGCGTTGCGTGACCCGCGAGTCGGCCTGGCAGCGGCCACGCGGGCCGTCACAGCACCAGCTCGAAGCGTTGCTCCTGCACCCGGCTGCCCCACTGCTCGCCGCTGTGCTGCTCGACCATGCGAAAGCCGAGGGACTCGTACAGATGCCGTGCGGCGTCCAGCCCCTCGAAGGTCCACAGATAGGTCTTGCCGTGACCACCCTCGCGGCAGAAGTCCACCGCTGATGCCAGCAGTTGGCGACCATGACCGCCGCCACGCGCCGCGTCGGAGGTGATGAACCAGCGGATGTGCGCGCCCTCGTCCCGCGGCCCACCGCCATCGACCGTGATGGTCCCATGCAGGGCATCGTCCTCGACCAGCCGCCACAGACAGTCGCGTTGCGGGTCGTAGCGAGCGACGAACTCGGACAGTTCGCTGGCCACCTTGGCTTCGAAGAATGCCCCGAAGCCCCAGTGCTGGTGATAGTAGCGGGCATGCAGGCGCGCGATGTCACCGATCAGCCCGGGCTCATAACCGGTTTTCATGACGTACATGCTGGCTCCTTCACGTGTTCACACCCACGTGGCGCTCACACCCAGATGGTCACGGTGACCTTCGATTGCCCGGCAGCGAGGACCGAACGGACCGTCGCGTGCTGACAACGCGCCATGCCGTACAAGTCGATTGGCGCCTCACGCTGGTGCGTGTCGGCTTCACATGTTGCGTCGATACTGTCCACCCACCTCGAAAAAGGTCTGGGTGATCTCTCCCAGGGTGCAGCAGCGCACCGCGTCCATGAGCACGGCGAACACGTTCTCGTCGTCCACCACCGCCTGCTTCAGTCTCGTTATCATCGCGTCGTGCTCGCAAGCGTGCTCAGACTTGAACCGCTGCAAACGCTGCAGCTGGCTCTCCTTCTCTTCCATCGTGGAACGGGCGAGCTCGATCACGGCCTCGGTCGAATCGCTCTCGCTGGACAAGAAGGTATTGACACCGACGATCGGCAACGAACCGTCGTGCTTCTTGTGCTCGTAGTACAACGACTCATCCTGGATCCTGCCGCGCTGATAACCGGTCTCCATCGCGCCGAGCACTCCACCGCGCTCCGAGATCCGCTCGAACTCCTGTAGCACGGCCTCCTCGACGAGATCGGTGAGCTCCTCGATGATGAAACTGCCCTGGTTCGGGTTCTCGTTCTTCGCAAGCCCCCATTCGCGGTTGATGATCAGCTGGATCGCCAGGGCCCTGCGCACAGACGCCTCGGACGGGGTGGTCACGGCCTCATCATAGGCATTCGTATGCAGGCTGTTGCAGTGGTCATAGGTCGCGATCAGGGCCTGCAAGGTGGTGCGGATGTCATTGAATGCCATCTCCTGCGCATGCAGCGAACGGCCCGAGGTGTGGATGTGATACTTGAGCTTCTTGCTGCGCTCGTTGGCGCCGTATCGGTCACGCATGGTGGTCGCCCAGATCCGTCGCGCCACGCGACCGAGCACA
>JAGRHX010000152.1 GCA_020444775.1 Gammaproteobacteria bacterium | reverse complement strand
CTGGAACCAGCTGCCGCGGGCCTCGGCCAGCTCGGTGCCGATGAGCAGTGCGGACAGATAGTCGTCCGCGGCCCCGGCTTCGATGTGGCCGGCGAGGAAGCCGCTGCGCACCGAGAACAGCCGGCCGAGCAGCGCGGCGCCGGATCGTGCCTCGTTGCCGGGCCCGGTGGCCGCGCTCAGGCCGAGATCGAAGGCCGCCCAGTCGGGGCCATCCGCCGATCGCGCGGCCCGCTCATCGGCCGAGTTCAGCATGCCGGTGACGAAGGAGTGGCGGATCAGCAGATCGTAGAGCTCGCCGGTCAGATAGGTGGCGAAGCGGTGCACCGCGCCGTCGCCGACCCGCGCCCACTTGCTGTGAGTGCCAGGCAGCACGACGCACATCGTCCGCTCGCAGCCGAAGCCGAACAGCAGGCTCTCCTCGCCTCGCATCACCTCAGGGAACGGTCGCGCCTGATTGTCGATGAGCCCGGGTACGAACCAGAGCCGATGGCCGTCATCCAGACGCAGCGGCACGAGCCCGCGGGTCACATCCAAGAGTCGCGCCGGGCAGGCGACGTAGGGCGCCTCCAGCCAGCCGTTGCGGCTGCCGATCATGCCCGTCGCCAGCACCGGCAGATGCGGTCGCTCCTCGATCCAGTCGCCACAGGCCCTTCTGAACACCGCTTCGAACTGACCGGTGGTGAGGCCACGCACGCCGGCGTCGCTGTGACGTGTAGACCTGACCGCGCCATCGGCCGTGACCCGGTAGGCCCGCAAGTTGGTCGTGCCCCAATCGAGCACGATGCAGTCGCCATCGGCGGCGGGTGTGATGTCGGTCGTCAAGTGCAAGCGTCCTCGAACCGTTCACCGGGCATGCGATGCGGATCCGATCCACGTCCGGCCTGTGCCCGGCAACGATGGCGCGAAGCGCTTGCTGGTGCAAGTCGCTCAGAGGCTGTCTCACAACCCCTCAGGTCTCGTACTTGACGGTGCTGCCGTAGGGGCGGGTAATGGGTTTGGTGATCGGCTGTCCGGCCAGTGCCTGCTCGAGTGCAGCGCGCACGAAATTGCTGGCCTGCTCGACGTCCTCGGCATGCGCCGACGGGGTGTCGTCGACCGCGCCTCTGTAGATGAGGTTGCCCTCCGGGTCGAGCATGAACACGTGTGGCGTGGTCAATGCGCCATAGGCGCGTCCCAGTCGGCCCTGCGGGTCGAGCAGCACCGCCCACGGCACGGCCTTGCGCTGGCGTACGTGCTCGTTGGCCAGCGGCCCGTCGGCATGGCCATGCAGACCCGGTGCCGAGGACAGCACGGTGAACCATGCCACGCCGTTCTGTCGGGCCAGGTGTTGCAAGGCCTGCATGCTGCCGGTCTGATAGTGCTTGTCGGCGTACGGACAGTCGAAGTTGGTCCACTCGAGCACCACGTGGTGACCCAGATAGCGACTCAAGCGATGCGTCTGACCATTGCTGTCCATGGCCCGGAAGTCCGGAGCCGGCTGGCCGATCTCGAGCGTCGGCAGGGCGGCGCGCACGGCTCTGCCTGCCCTGGCCGCCAGCGGCTTGGGAACCGGAGCCGGTCGCAGCTCGCGGTGTAGTCGATGTGTTTGCGCCATTCCCATCGGATCATCACCATCGTGTTGCAGCCGGCGGTGCCGGTCTGGATTTCAGCGAGCACGAGCCGCTGTGTGGCCCGCCCCCGGGTCCTTGTTCAGTCATCGGCATCTGCTGCGGCGACTTCAGCAGCGATTCGCAATTGCATTGGCGAGCCGTCTCCGTGGGCTCGAACTGGCTGATGAATCACGTTTCGAGCCGCACGAGTTCGCGTCTGGATCATCCGCGCGTAAGGTTTTGCGTCGCATCAATCGCATTTGCGTGCGTCGGGCGTTGCAGCCTCGATTTTCGACTCCAGCCGCGACGGTCGAAGCTTCGATGACGAACATGACGGCGCTGTGCAGCCGACGCTGAATCCGTATGATGACGCCGCGGTCGGCCGGTGGTGGCGGATTCTGCCTGCCGAGTCGCTCTTCCCCGATCCAATGATCCTCATGTCCATCCTACCGAGGAGTTCTCGTCGCGATGAATGTGGTCGAGTTTCTTGGGCTGCAAGCAGCGCCCGGTTCGCAACGTTGGCAGATGACGATCGCACGCGAGCATTGCGGCGGTAGAGACTCGATATATGGCGGTTGCGGACTCGCCGCGAGCATCGAGGCGGCCGAGGCCTGTACCAATCGGCCGACGTTGTTCGCGAGCTGTCAGTTCCTCGGTCCCGCGCGGCTGGGGGAGTGTCTGGACCTCGACGTGCATCTGAGCAGTGCCGGTCGCGCGGTCACCCACGCCCGGGTGATCGGTTCGGTCGACGGTAAGGAAACGTTCATCACGCTGATCTCGCTAGGCGAGCGGAGTTTCCCCGCGACCGGTACCTGGAATCGGATGCCGGATGTGCCCGGCCCCGAGGGGCTGCCGGCTCGCTACATACTCGAGAGCAATCGCGGCGGGCTGCGTGAGATCCTCGAGGAACGCGCGGTGACCGACGACCCCGATGGCATCATGCGCAATCCGGACGGCCGCGCCGCGGTCTGGGCGCGTCTGCCGGGTGGCGTTCCGGCCAGCGCTTCGGCGCTTGCGATCATCGGCGACGAGGTCTCGACCGGGACCTCGGCGGTCATCGAGCCCGACATGCAGGCACCGAGTATCGACAACACCCTGCGCGTGGTTCGTCCGAGAGCCTGTGAGTGGGTGCTGGCCGAGATCGATCTGCATGCGGCGGAGCGCGGCTTCGCGCATGGCACGGTCAACCTGTGGACTCCGGATGGCGAACTGCTGGGCATTGCCTCGCAGACCGGCGCCCTGCGCATCCGCGGCACCTGAGTCGGAACCGACGGCGCGTCGGCGGACCCTGTCGGTCGGGCCCGATCTGAACCGTTGTTGTGCCCGGCCTGCACCAAGCCAAGGCAATCTCGATTCGCTCACGCCCGCATCATCCACGAGATCGACGAACTGGTAGCGCATCGATATAAGAGCACCTGGTGCGCGCTCTCCGGGCGGCGCTGCGCCATGCTGGCGCAGCCGCGTTGCGTTGGTGCGGCTGCTTCACCAAAGCAGTGCCAGGGTGTCCCGGTATTGCACCCGTTGCATGAGTTGGGCCGTCCGCGTGCCCCGTGAGGGTGCGCGCTCGCCCTCGCATGCATATCTCACCAATGCGCTCGAACAGCTGAGCGCCTCCACCGCACCGCGCGCTCGATGTGCTGGCACGCTCTGTGCTGAGCATCCATCGAGAGCGAGCCGCTCGCGTGCAGACGCGGCCGGTTCGAATCGCGACCAATCCCTGAGCGACCAAGGCGGCCGGCGTATCACGTCCACATGCGTCCTCGATGGGCTCGAGCCCACGACCAGCCGCTGATCCCGACAAATCGTAGGAGGTTCAGATGAACGCTGTGCGCTTCATCCAGCGCGAGACACCGGTGCGAGCCGGACGATCCGGTTGTACCCGGCTGAGCCGCTCCCTGAGCGCACTCGGTCGTTCGCTGCTGTATGGCACGCCGCTCGCCGCGGCGTTGTTTGCAGGCTCGGCCAGCGCCGAGAAGGTGCTGCGGGTCGGCATGACGGCGGCGGATATTCCGATAAACATCGGTCAGCCGGACCAGGGTTTCGAAGGCTTTCGTTTCATGGGCTACATGCTCTATGACACGCTGGTTCTGTGGGATCTTTCCAAGGCGGATGCCCCGGCCGGACTGATGCCGGGTCTTGCCGAGAGCTGGTCCATCGATCCAGAAAACGACAAGCGCTGGATCTTCAAGCTGCGCAAGGGCGTGAAGTTCCACGACGGCGCCGCGTTCAACGCCGACGACGTGGTGTTCTCGCTGAACCGGGCGATGGAGAAGACGTCGAACTACGGCGTGTTCACGCAAGGCATCGACAAGGTCGTCAA
>JAGRHX010000151.1 GCA_020444775.1 Gammaproteobacteria bacterium | reverse complement strand
GCGCGCTCCAGCTCCTCGAGCTGACGTCCGCGCTTGCCGGCGAGCTCGACCATCGCCGCCGCGGCCAGTGCCGCGGCGTTACCGTTGACCGAAATGACCGGGCGTCGGGCGCGTAGCATCAGGGCCGCGGCCGCCTCGATGGCCGCCTGAGCGAAGTCGTGGGTGCGCTCGCCCAGCAGATAGTCGAAGGCCTCGCCCCTGCCGTGGGCGATAAGGCCGTGCTCGGAGGTGATGCCCTTGTGCACGCCGGCAACGATGTCGTCACGGGTCTTCAGCGACAGATAGCGCGGGTGCGAGGGTGGTACATCGCTCACGGCAGAACCTCCGCGGCGCGCTTGGAGATACGGGTCTTCGTCGCGCCTTCGAAAGGGATGGTGCTGAATACCGCGTTGCCGAGCATGATCATCGAGGCATGACCGCCGGCGACCTCTATCGCCTCGATGGTGGCAAGCACGTCCGGATCGCGCAGCAGACCGCTTTGCACGGCGAATTGCTTGGAGGCCCGCACGTAGGCGGCGAAGTCGCGCTCGCCGCGCGCGGCAAGATCGCTCAGCGTACCGAGCACGGCGTCGGCGGCTTCGTTGATGCGTCGCTTCTGCTCAGGGTGCCCGATCACCTCCTTGGTATTGATGGCGCTGAAGAATCGGTACCACACGGGCTGCTCGGGCACCGGCAGCGGCGTTGCCGCCAACGGATCGTGGCTGGTGGTCTTTATGTTGCAGCCGCCGCGAAACTGGCCGGCGATGTCACCGAGGCCGGTCAGATTGGTGACCTCGGCGACGTGGGCTGTCAGACCGAGCTGATCGCGCGTGCGACCCAACTCGAACAGCTCGTTCAGGGCCAGCGCGGTGGACAGCGCCGAGGCGCCACTCAGCCCGAATCCGCCGCTCAGGGGTAGCGGCGATTCCAGCACCACCCGCACCGGCCGCGGCGCCAGCGCTTCGATCACGCTGAGCACGGTGGCGAAGGCGAATTCGGCTCCATTGAAGCTGACCGTGGTTCGGTCTGCCGCGCTCACCTCGACGATGACGCCTTCGGGCACGGTGAATCCCATGCCCAGGGAATGCATCCTGGCCGGATCCTCGTGCGGCACGACCTTGAACACGCACGATACGTTTCCGGGTGCGAACGCCCTCGCTTGCTTCATGACTGCTCTCGAAATCCCGATTGAACCGATGGCCCAGGCAATACGCTGTGCGGCATGTGCGTCCGACTCGTGTGGCCCGAAGACGTTGCCGCCGCGGTCGCATGGATCGTGGTGTCCTGATTCTATCGAAATGCGCGGGCCCTGAGTCGGCCCGCGTCCCCCTCAACGCCCACTTGTCTGACACGACGCAGCGATCGGCGGCATTGCGCTTGACCTGTCCACTATGCAGAGCATGGGACCGACTGTGCAACGTGACCAAGAGGTCTGGACCGGCGCCGGCGGCATGTCCTACGCGGGCGGGCTTCGTGTCCGCGATCCGGTGGCTGGCGGCGACGACGCCGGGTCCGGGAAATCCGTCGCGCTCGGCTGTATAGTCGGCCCCGGCGGGCGCCGCGCCGAACGGGCACGGTCCTGCTCGCGGTCGGCCAGCTGCCTGGCCGGCGCACCGAGGCGATGAGCGACCCTGGAGCAGGCCGAGCCGCGTGCCAGGCACCGCGGTCGAGGCTGGAGATGGCAACGCGGATATGGCAACGGATCTGAGTGACACGCTGGTGGTCGGGATCAGCGCCACGGCGCTGTTCGATCTGCAGCAGGCCGATGACCTGTGGCGGAGTCTGCAGCGCGATCCGGACAGCGCCATCGAACGCTATAGGGCGCACATGCAAGAGGCCGAATCCGAGCCGCTCGCCGATGGCACCGGTATGCCGTTGATTCGCGCGCTGCTGAGTCTGAACCAGTATGCGGGCGACCCCGACCGGCCATTGGTCGAGGTGGTCGTCATGTCGCGCAACAGTCCGGAGACCGGCATCCGCGTGCTGAACGCGATTCGCGGCCAGCATCTGCCGATCACACGCTCAGCCTTCACCGGTGGCGAAACGGTCGTCGACTACCTGGATGCCTTCGCGGTCGATCTGTTCCTGACCACCGAGCCCGTGGACGCACAGCGCGTCATCGACAGCCGGGTCTGTGCGGCCGCGGTGCTCAAGGCGCCGCCGACCCGCCAGGCCGAGATCCCCGCGGGTCAGGTCAGGATCGCCTTCGACGGCGATGCCGTGCTGTTCGATGACAGTAGCGAGCTGGTCTTCAAGACCGAGGGGCTGAGCGCCTTCCAGGCCGCCGAGGATCGGGCCCAGGACGTGCCGCTACCCGAAGGTCCCTATGCCAATCTGCTGAAGAAGCTGTCCACCCTACAGGATCGTCTGCCGATGCGTGTCGAGTACTCGCCGGTGCGCATCGCCATCGTCACCGCCCGCAACAGCCCCGCGGACCTGCGGGTCATCAAGACCCTGCGTCGTTGGGGCGTGTACGTGGACGAGGCCTTCTTCCTCGGCGGGCTGAGCAAGTCCAGCGTGCTCAAGGCTTTCAAGCCGCACATCTTTTTCGATGACCAGGACGTGCATCTGCGCGAGGCCGCCCAGTACGTGCCGGCCGCTCATGTGCCCTATGCGAGCGGCTCACCGTTACGCGCCGTCGCAAGCCCTGGTGACGACCAACCCGCAACGCAATCGGAGAGCAGCGAATGAAGCCCAATCGCGTCAAGCAATTGCTGAAGGACGGCCGTTACACCTGCGGATCATGGGTCAGCATGTGCAGCCCGATCGCCGCCGAGGTAATGGGCTTGATGGGCTTCGACTGGTTGCTCATCGACATGGAGCACGGCGCCGGTGACTATCAGACGCTGCTCGGTCAATTACAGGGCATCGCCGCGGCCGGTGACACGGTGCCGTTCGTGCGGGTGCAGTGGAACGACCCGGTGGTGATCAAGCGGGTGCTGGATCTGGGGGCCTACGGTGTGATGGTGCCGGGGATCCGTACCGTGGAGGATGCTCGTCTCGCGGTCAACAGCGTAAGGTATCCACCGGACGGCATTCGCGGTCTGGCCGGCAATCGTGGCGCCCGCTATGGCACTGACCGTGATTACGTTGCGCAGGCCAACGATCAAATCATGCTGATCCTGCAGGTGGAGACCGCGGATGCGATCAAGAATATCGACGCGATACTGGACGTACCGGGTATAGACGTCGCGTTCCTGGGGCCCAATGACCTGTCGGGGGAGATGGGGCACGTCGGTAACTGGGAGCATCCGGAGGTGCGTGCCGCAATCGAGCGCTACGAGGCGGCCGCCAATGCCCGTGGAATTCCGATAGGGACGGTGTCGCGCAGCTGGGAGGTGGCCGATGGTCTCATCGACCGTGGCTATAGATTCCAGTCAATCATGGGCGATATCCCTTTCCTCATCCAGTCGGCGCGCGAATCGGTGGCAAGGTTTCGAGCCCATGCCCGAGTCGATTAGCCAGATGCTGTGCGAGGCCGTGCGACGCCAGCGTCCAGCGAGCCGCCGTGCTCGCGGCCGCGGCGTGGTTGCCACGACGATGTCCCCTGCCGGCGCCATGGAACGGACCCAGCAACAGGAACACAGCCAGCAGTGGATGGGAGACCCATGTCAGCCTTGATCACGGTCGAGGGCTTGTGCAAGACCTACGACGGCGGATTCCAGGCCCTGAAGTCGGTCGACCTCGAGGTTCGGGAAGGCGAGATACTGGCCCTGCTCGGGCCGAACGGGGCCGGTAAGACCACGCTCATCAGCATCATCTGTGGGCTGGTCACGCCCAGCGCCGGACAGGTGAAGGTCGATGGTTTCGACATCATCAAGCAATACCGACAGACCCGATCGCGTATCGGTCTGGTACCGCAGGAGCTGGCGACCGAGGCCTTCGAGAGCGTGCAGGCCACGGTGCGCTTCAGCCGTGGGTTGTTCGGCAAGCGCGCGGACGCGGCGCACATCGAGCGGGTGCTGAAGGATCTATCGCTGTGGGACAAACGCGACAGTCCGGTGATGACCCTGTCGGGCGGCATGAAGCGCCGCTTGATGATCGCAAAGGCGCTGTCACACGAGCCGTCGATACTGTTTCTGGATGAGCCCACCGCGGGTGTGGACGTTGAGCTGCGCAAGGACATGTGGCAGCTGGTTCGCGGGCTCCGCGATTCGGGCGTGACGATCATCCTTACCACCCATTACATCGAAGAGGCCGAGGAGATCGCCGACCGTGTCGGTGTCATCAACAAGGGTGAGCTGGTGTTGGTCGAGGAGAAGCGCGAGCTCATGCACAAGCTCGGCAAGAAGCAGCTCACCCTGGAGCTGCGTGAGCCGCTGAGCGCGCTACCGACCGCGTTGTCCGCCTACGATCTGGAGCTGCTCGAAGGTGGCACGCGGCTTCGCTACACCTACGATACCCAGGCCCGCCACACCGGCATCGGTCCGCTGTTGAGCGCGCTCACCGGTGCCGGCGTCGAGTTCAAGGATCTCAGCACCTCGCAGAGCTCGCTGGAGGAGATCTTCGTGGCCCTGGTCGAGGAATCGAGATGAACCTGCAGGGCATCAAGGCAATCTATCTTTTCGAGATGGCTCGCACCCGCCGCACCTTGATGCAGAGCGTGGTCGCCCCGGTGATCTCGACGTCGCTGTACTTCGTGGTGTTCGGTTCGGCGATAGGCTCCAGAATCACCGAGGTCGAGGGCGTGAGCTATGGCGCCTTCCTGGTGCCCGGTCTCATCATGCTCTCGCTGATGACGCAGAGCATCTCCAACGCATCGTTCGCCATCTACTTCCCGAAGTTCATCGGCACCATCTACGAGCTGCTGTCCGCGCCGATCTCACCGCTCGAGGTGATGATTGCCTACGTTGGCGCCGCTGCCACCAAGTCGATGATGCTGGGACTCATCATCCTGCTCACGGCAACGCTGTTCGTGCCCGTGCAGATCACGCATCCACTGTGGATGATGCTGTTCCTGGTGTTGACCTCGGCCAGCTTCTCGTTGTTCGGGTTCTTGATCGGTATCTGGGCGGATAATTTCGAGAAGCTGCAGGTGATTCCCCTGCTGATCGTCACGCCGTTGGTGTTTCTGGGCGGCAGCTTCTACTCGGTCAGCATGTTGCCACCCATCTGGCAGAGCGTGTCCATGTTCAACCCGGTGCTGTACCTGGTGAGCGGGTTTCGCTGGAGCTTCTACGAGATCTCGGATGTGGGCGTCGGCCTGAGCCTGCTCATGATCGTGCTGTTCCTCGCGATCTGCATGAGCATAGCCTGGTGGATGCTGAGCAGCGGCTACAAGATCAAACAATGATACGGGTTGCCGCGTTCAACGCGCGAGCATCGAGTCGACCATCCGCGACTGCATATCCAGACGGGCGCGCATCTGTCGCCAGCTCGAGATGTTGTCGGCACGGCCCGCGAGCCTCGGTGCCGAGGCGCCGGCGCCCTTCCATGCGCCGGTGGTGTTGAAGGCCATCAGCGGCCGCAGATCGGTGCGCGCGGAGAGGGGCCGGATGCGCCGGTCGATGTTGTCCAGGATCTCCGGGTCGTCGCCGTCGGCCGCGAGGTAGGCGAGCACCATGTGTCGATCACGCATTCCATCGATATCCGCGTACAGAAGCCGCAGCCGTTGCTCGTCGACGCCGAGCCAGAGCAGGGCATAGTACTTGGCGATCGCGAAATCCTCACAGTCGGCGCCGTTGCTGAGCAGCGACTCCAGCGGGGTCGCCCAATAGTCTTTGCGCTTCCAGTGTCTGGTATCGGAGATCCAGGGTAGTGCATTGTAGAAGTCATTGACGGCGCCCAGTCTGGCCGCCATCGGTGCGTCCCTGTGACTATGTAGCAACTTCTGTAGCGAGCGGAGGCGGTCGCTCCCGACAACGCCATATCGGACCGAAACCTCCTCGAGGTCGGCGGGCGGTGCGATCGTGGCAGACGATGGTGCCGACAGCCACGGCCCGAGCGACAGCATGAGCAGCAGCAGGGCCTTGAGAACGTCCCCAGAGAAGACTTTGCCAGGGGCTCCGCTGGTAACCAAGACCGGATTCGTCATTCGAGCTGAAGACATGGCTACGACACCAATGCAAACGGGTGGGCTGTGCGTCCGCGTCCGTGAACGTCGACGATCGGGATATCGGGATGTGGATCGCCCGCTACAGAGCACGGCAGCTCTTCGGGCAGCGTTCCCGAGTGGTGTGTGTGGTCAGGAGAGCGGCACCGATCGGATCGCGATCGCGTTCACAGTCGGGTGGACGCGATCGGGATGGATGCCCTGTGGTCGGGAATCGGGGACGGGAGGAAGGCGTGTATCAGCGCGCCGCTCATCGAATCGTGGCTGTGACGGTGGGCACGATTCCGCACATCGGCGGGACGATCCGAGCCTGTTGAGGCGTGGCCAGTCGCGGGCGCGTGGCGTTTTAGCGTCGATATGCAGCGGGATGAGCAGGAGGCCGAGGACGCCGATGGCAACGCGTGCCGGCCGGCGTTCGCCGTGCCACTGTGCGGGGCGAAAGCGGCGGAAAGGGTTAATTACTGGTCGTCGTCGTGATAGTGCCTAACGGGGTACGTCGCGGCCCGACCATGTTAATTCCGACGTGAATGGTGTCGACCCCGCGGTCACGCTAGTGACGAGGCAGAGTGGATCTTGTACAACGGCGTGGGCTGAGCGGGCGGTGACCGCGCGGCACCGTGCTGGTGAATCACCAGCCGGAGCGCGGCGCCCAGGCTGACGGTGAACTGACGGTGAACGAGCTGTTGTCGCGCTGGTCTGGTATCGCCAGGGAAGAGCGTCGTGAGGCGCCAACTGTGACGAATCGGAGGGGAAAGACCGAGATGGGGAAGAGGCTGCTTTGCCGAACACAGTGGGGTCTGGGGTTGCTCGTGGTCGTCGCTTGGGTCGGCGCCGCGGACGCCCAGGTCGCCGAGCCGGTTGCGACCGCGAGTCAGGTGATTGGTTTCGTCTCGGCGACGCCGCCGGACGGTCCGACCCGTACGCTGCAATCGGGCGCGCCTGTCAACCTGGATGAGCGGGTCAATACCTTCGTCGACAATGCGCTGTTGCAGATTCAGCATGCCGACGGCTCGGTGCTCGATCTGGCCGCAAATTCGAGCTGCGTGCTACGTGGCGAGATGGTCACCGGCGGACTGCTCTACGAGAGCTGCAGTGGCAAGCTCCGGGTGACCGCGGGAGAGCTCGGCTGTAGTGGCTCGAACGTGGTCAAGCTCGATGAGTCGCTCGGGCCGATTGCGGTCGGTGTTCAATGCGCTCAGGCCAGCCTCGAGATCAACAACCTGTTCCGGATTCGCGCGGCACAGGCGCAGGGCACGCGGTTGCCCGCGGTGACGGCGACCCTGATCGGGCCGGGGCGTCTGTTCGCGGCGACCAGCCTGGATACGACGGTGCAATGCCGCGAGAGCCTGCTCGAGGGTGACCGTCTGTTGGTGTTCCTCGACGGCGAGATCCGGGTGGAGCGGCAGATGGCCGCGAACGACGCTGGAGCCGTTGCGGCGTTTTCCGGTCTGCCAACGCCACCCGGACCCGACCCACGGGCGCGCGAGCTGTTTCGGCCGGACCAGGGTAGTGCCTGTGATACGAATCTGTTGACCTTTCTGCTCGAGCCGCCAGCTGCCGGTGGTGATGGCGAAGGCGGGGACGCTGGTGATGCCGGCGGGGATGGACCAGATGGCGCGGACGGTGAGGGACCGGGTGAGTCACCAGATGCCGACGCCGCGGGCGACGCCGATGCCGGCGGCGCTGGCGCGGGCGGCGCCGTGGGCCGGGAAATCGAGCTGGCCGGGCGCGTGCGCGT